>CALKFX010000043.1 GCA_938084875.1 uncultured Flavobacteriales bacterium
TTTTTTAGAAAGATGGGCAACTAAATGACTGTATAGTTCTGTTTTTATTGTCACATTGAAAATTTATTTGAATTGAAACTTCGTGAGATCCTGATGAAGCTAGATACAATCTGGATAAATTTATATCGTAACTGTAACCAATTTTTATTAATCCCATTTTTGCTCCCACTAAAACTGCATAGGTTTGGTTATCTCGGAACCAGAACCCTAATACATAAGCTCCTTTTTCACCATAAACTCCTACATTAAGTTGTTCATTCAGTCCTTGTTTTTTAAAAATTATATTTGGAGAGAGAATCCAGTTTTTCTCCCCAATCGAGCTTTTATATCCAATTGGAAAATGGCAACCAATATTTACTGTGTATTTTCTTTCCAATTTATACTCTTCAGAGAAGATAGATTGTTTTGGCTCAGTTAAGTGGTGGGTAGAAAAACCAAAAAAAAATTTCTCACTGTATGCCAAAATTCCACTGCTAAAATCTACTCCATTTTTAGAACTATTTAATGTATTGTTTGCAGTTGAATAAACAAATCCACGTATTGGGTCAATCATGTCCACAAATGTTAATTCATTTTGATTGAACTTGTTCTGCCAAAAGCTTGCTTCAATCCCAGTTCTTAAAGTAAAGTTTTTAGAAATTTTTATTTCATGTGAATACATTCCGCTAATTTTATTGTTTTGAATAGCGTTATTAAGTCTGTCTGATAATACCATAAACCCAAATCCACCATGAATTTTATTAATATTTTGATCGTAAGAAAAAGAAGTCGTATTAAATATTTGTGGTAAGCCAGTCCATTGAGATCTGTGGTTGGTACTCAGTCTTGGACAATTGTTGGTTCCAGCAAAAGCTGGATTTAAGTAAATAGGATTGGAATAGAACTGGGTAAATTCTGCATCTTGACCAATCGCTATTTTAAAGGAAAAAGCAACAGAAAAAGAAATTATAATTTTCAGACAATTTTGAATAAGTTGATAATATGTTTGGTTGAAATTTATCATCCAATATTTGTAATAGAGGTATAAAAATGATTAATCAATACATTTTAATACAATATTACTTTTAATTTTGAGTTATATACCAACAAAAATAACTGTGAATTATTGTAAAGTAGTTATATTTTCCTTTGTTTTTCTTGCCATTAATTGTTTTTCGCAAAAATCAATTAGTGTTCAAAAGCAAATTGAGTACCAAATTGTTAAATGGAATGACAATTCAGATGTTAAGTTTATATGTCCTGAAAATGGGTACTTTGATCAACTTTCATTTCAACCTGTTTTTCAATATAAATTACCATTTGCAGACTATGAAATTACAAGTTTTGAATTCCATGAAAGACCACTAAGTTACAATGAAAAAAAAGCATACTCCAATGTTTCTTTTGCTGATAACTATCTCACTTCGTTTAGAAAACAAGAGCAAAATGCAACCCTTAAAAATAACCTTCTACTAGTTAACTGTATAAGAAATTCTAACGGTGAATTGTACTTATTGACAGATTTTAAAGCTCAAATAGTTAAAAAAACAAACCTTTTAAAACGCTTTAAAAATTCAACTTTTGCAAGTCAGTCGGTACTTAACAATGGAGCTAATTGGTTTAAGCTAAGTAATTTTGAATCTGGAGTTTATAAAATTGATTACAATTATATGATAACTAACTCTATTATTAGTTCTGAAATTCCTTCAAATAGCATTCATTTATTTTCCAATAATAAAGGGCTACTAAGCCCAGTTAATGACGATTCTAGGCCAGACGATCTAGAGCAGCAGTCCATCTTTGTTTTTGATGGTGGTGATGGGCTATTTTCTCAGGGTGATTATATTTTATTTTATTTAAATGGTCCGAATAGAATTAATTTTGATGGTCAAAATTTCAACCATACCAAGCATATTTATTCTGATAGTGCATATTGTTTTTTAAATATTGATAATTCTAGAGTGCCAAATAACCTTGATAGTATAAATAATTTGAATCAAACTTTTAATCAGACCATTACTAAATTCAAGGATTTTAATTACCTGAATGAGGACAAGTTAAATCTTTTAAAGTCGGGTTCTCAGTGGTTTGGGGATGTTTTTGATCTTACCAATATTTACACTTATTCTTTCCCTTTTAATTTTTGTACCGATTCATCGCATATAAAACTTAATTTGATGAGTAAGTCTAATTATTCTACAGCATATTTCTATCCTTTAATTTTTGGTGAAAGCCGGATAGTTCCAATTAATTCAACAGGCTCATCTTATTATTCAGATGTTGGAAGAGTGGTTGTTGAAGAATTTGATGTTTTAAATAATCCAAACGTACCCTATGAGTTAACTTTAGAATATTCTAATAATGGTGCTCCATCATCCAAAGGCTACTTAGATTATATTGAAATAAATTGCGATAGACATCTTGTAATAGATAATCAAGAGTTCAGTTTTAATGTTTTGAGTTCTGGCTCTTCTGACTACTCTAAAGTTGTATTGGATAATTCCTCTTCTGTGGATATGATTTGGGATATTACAGATTTTAGAGACGTTAAAAATTTATCTTTTACCAAATCCAATGAGGAATTAACTTTTTTGTCTTTTTCTGATACTCTCCGACATTTTGTAGCAGTTTCTGGTTCTAACTTTCAAAGCCCAACTTTTGTAAAAAAGGTCTCTAGTCAGAACCTCCATGGTTTAAATAATGTCGATATGGTAATAATTTCACCAACAGAATTTTTAAACGCGGCTGAAGAATTAAGCTTATTGCATCAGAATGAGGGTTTAAATGTAGTAACGGTTTCTGATGAGCAGATTTACAATGAATTTTCAGGTGGATTAGTTGATGCAACTGCAATAAAACAATTCTTAAGAATGTTTTATTCTAGAGAAAATGGTAATCCATTAACCATTCCAAAATACTGTTTACTTTTTGGAGATGGTTCCTACGATAACAGAAATATTTTGGGTCACAATAAAAATATATTACCAATTTTTGAATCCTCAGAGTCTGTAAGTATTGTAAATACGTACGCTTCTGATGATTATTATGCAATTTTAGCAGACGGGGCATCTATGCAAAACACAGATTTTTTAAATATAGGAATTGGAAGATTAGTGGTTACAACCCTATTGGAAGCTAATGAAATGGTTCAGAAAATCAAGAATTATACCCTTGAAGACGCAAATTCAATGACAAGTTTAAATTGTAATAACCCAACGACTAACAGCATATATGGAGATTGGAGGAATAAAGTTGTTTTAGTTAGCGATGATGAGGACAACAATGCATATTTCAATGACATCGAAATTATGGCATCTAAGATAAAAGTCAATAAGAGATCTATAAACACAATTAAAATCCATTCAGATGCGTATGTTCAACAATCTAGCACCGTTGGAGAAAGAATTCCAGATGCTGAGGCTGCTATTAATCAAAAAGTAAAAGATGGAGCACTTTTGGTAAATTATATAGGTCACGGAGGGGAGACTGGTTGGGCTCATGAGCAAATATTAACTGTTCCTACCATCCAAAATTGGGACAAT
>CALKFX010000044.1 GCA_938084875.1 uncultured Flavobacteriales bacterium
CTTTAGATTGTGTTGACTATGCAATTGAATATGGTGCAGCAGCAAACATAGCAGGAGGAACTCATCATGCTTTTAGAGACAGAGGCGAAGGTTTTTGTTTATTTAATGATGTAGCAACAGCATCTTTATATGCATTAGAAAAATATGATTTAAACTCTGTTTTGATAATAGACCTAGATGTTCATCAAGGTAATGGAACAGCCTCAATATTAAAAAATAATCATAAAATCTTCACTTTTAGTATGCATGGTGAAAAAAACTATCCTTTTGTTAAAGAAAAATCAAACTTAGATATCCCAGTAAAGGATGGAATTAAAGGAAAAGAATACTTAAAAAAACTTAAAGAAAATCTCGACTTTTTAATTGATAAACTGTCTCCTGATCTTATATTTTATGTTTCAGGTGTTGATATTTTAGATACCGACAAACTTGGAAGATTGGCAGTTAAAAGAGAAGATTGCAAAAAAAGAGATGAAATGGTTTTTGAATTTTCTAAAAAGTGTAAAGCTCCAATTGTTACAGTTATGGGTGGAGGTTATTCTGAAAAAATATATGATATTGTGGAAGCACATTGCAATACTTTTAAAGCAATGAATGAGTTGATATAATTAAACATTGTTATTATGTATTTTATATAATTATAAGTTTGCAATGTGAAAAGTTTATACTCCAAATTAATCCAAAAAGTAAATAACTTAAAACCCATTAAATACGCATCCAATAGAAATTTTTTAAATGGCGATGTGAGTCGTTTATCTCCCTATATTTCTAGAGGAATAATAAGTACCAAAACTATATTTTACACATTACTAGATTCTGGATACAATTTTAATCAAATACAAAAATTTCTACAAGAGTTGGCATGGAGAGATTATTGGCAAAAAAAATGGCAAATTAATGGGAACATAGATGTTGATTTAAAAACCAAACAACATCCTGTAAAACAAAACAAAATACCCACTTCAATTATTGATCATTGCTCAACAATAACAGCCATAGATGATGGAATTAAAGAATTGTACAAAACTGGCTACATGCACAACCATTTAAGAATGTATACTGCAGGAATTTGTTGTAATATAGGTCAGTACCATTGGTTACAACCTGCAAAATGGATGTACTATCATCTTCTTGATGGAGATTGGGGAAGCAATGCATTAAGCTGGCAATGGGTAGCAGGAACAAATAGTCATAAGAAATACATAGCAAATCAAGAAAATATTAATAAATATTGCTTTACTAAAGATAGAAACACTTTTTTAGATAAATCTTATCCTGAGTTGTCTGAATTTGAAAAAATTCCTTTGGAAATTAAAGATGAAACTGAATATTATTTTGAAATAGAACTTCCAAAAAAAGAGCCAATTATTATCAATAATGAATTACCAACATTTATTTATACTGCCTATAATTTAGATTCCAATTGGAAAAAAGAAGAAAAAGCAAACAGAGTTTTTCTTTTAGAACCTTCTCATTACGAAAAGTATCCTGTTTCTAAAAAAGTGATGGATTTTTACATTTTACTCTCTAAAGAGATTGAAGATTTGCAAATTGCAGTAATGGAGTTTCATGAATTTGAAACCTATATAGACAACCATTCTAAAATCTATTACAAAGAGCATCCATTTTGCACACATTTCAATGGAAATAAAGAAGAAAGAGATTGGATTTTCAATGATTTAGACGCAAATGGATCTTTCTTTAATTATTGGAACAAGGGAATAAAAAACATAAAATTAAAATGAAACATTTTTCAAAGCAAAATATTTTAGAACTTGAAAAAGTTAAAAGATTAAATATTATCAATAGTATAACTGGGATAAAGCCTGGAAATTTAGTTGGAAGTATAGACGATAATAAAAATACCAATCTTGCTATTTTTAGCAGTGTAGTCCATTTAGGAAGTCACCCTGCTTTACTTGGTTTTATTCTAAGACCACAGGTAAATGTAAGAAGAGACACATACAACAATATAATGAGCAATAGTTATTATACCATCAATCATTTACCAAATGACAGTACATTAAATGGTCATTATACCTCGGCAAAATTTGAAAAAAACGAATCGGAATTTGATTATTGTAATTTCACAGAATGGTTCCATAGTGACTTTATAGCGCCATTTGTAAAAGAAAGTCCATTAAAAATAGGTATGAAATTTCAAGAAAGCATCCCAATAGAAATAAATGATACAATTATGATAGTTGGGACTGTAGAACATGTATTTGTTGCAGAAGAATCTATAAGTGAAGAAGGATATATAGATTTAGAAAAATTAAATTCGACAGGAATTGGAGGATTAAACAGTTATTACAAACTTCAAAAAATTGATACCTATCCATACGCCAGAAGAAAAGATGTTCCAAACTTCGATTAATGAAGGGACATAAAGAAAAACTAACCTATAAAATTTGCAAACGTTGTGATAGACCATTTTCATGGAGAAAAAAATGGAAAAAAAATTGGAATGAGGTTATTTACTGTAGTAAACGCTGTAAAAGATAATTTTGTTTAAATATTTCATAAATAAGTTAAACAATTTTATAAATTTGATTCGTGGAAAGAATAAAAATTTTATCTATTAAAAATTTAAACAAATCTTTTGGCGACTTTAAAGCTGTGAATAATATGAATCTGCATGTAAATCAGGGTGATATTTATGGTTTTTTAGGTCCTAACGGTGCTGGAAAAAGCACAACCTTAAGAATGGTTTTGGGTTTGATAAAGCCTGATAGTGGTGAGATTTTAATTAACGGAGAAAGCAATTCAGGCTCGAGTAGGAATTTTTTATCCTCAATTGGGGCATTAATTGAGAAGCCCGACTTCTACAAAAATTTATCTGCTTACGATAACCTTAAGATTTTATTCAAAATGTCTAGACTTAAAGACACTAATAGAATAAGTGAGGTTTTAAAAGAAGTGGATTTATGGGATAAAAAAAATCAAAAAGTAGGTGGTTTTTCACAAGGAATGAAACAAAGGCTTGGAATTGCACAAACTCTTATGCACCAACCTTCCTTAATTATATTAGACGAGCCTTCAAACGGTTTAGATCCTCAGGGGCAAAGCGATATGAGATCTTTAATATTAAGAATCAACCAAGAAATGGGCATTACTGTTATAATATCTAGTCATATTTTAAGCGAGATTGAAAAAATTTCTAACAGAATGGTAGTAATAAACAATGGTGAAAAAATTGTGGAAGGAAATGTTCAGGAATTAATGCAAAATGAATTATTAAAAGTTAGTTTCAAATCTGAAAATTTGGAAAGTATTGCCGTTTTTTTAAAAAAACAAACTATAGATTTTGAAGTCTCCAATGATTCTATTGTAGCGAATATTAATGAAGAAAATATTCCAACAATTCTTAAAAAAATGATTGATGAAAATATTTCTATTACAGAAATGAAACAAATGAGAACACTTGAAGAACTTTTTTTAGGGCTAACGAAATGATACAACTTACATTAATAGAGCTTTTCAAAATTATCAAAAGACCAAGAACCTACATAGGATTTTTGGCTATATTTCTTACTGTTGGAGCAATGCAACTAGCCATGTTTTACGAAGGAGAAGAATTAATTTCCATAGCCATTCAAAATCTTGAAAATGATTTTAGGCTAGAAGGTAAAATTATTAATACAAATTTAATGACCTACATTCTATTAAATAGTCTAATAATTCATATTCCAATTCTTATATGTTTGGTAACTGGAGATGCTATAGCTGGCGAAGCAAGTTCAGGTACTTTGAGGTTAATATTGCAAAGACCTTACACAAGAAATCAAATATATCTAGCAAAAGCTCTAAGCGGATATTTATATACCATTTCATTAGTCTTTTTTTTAGCACTTATGACTTATGTTTTAGGCTATTTCTTATTTGGTTCTGGTGATTTGATAGTTTTAAGACGTGGAGTAACAGTTATAAGTAGCAACGATGTAGGATGGCGTTTCTTTTTTGCGTTTTGTTCTGGTACTCTTTCTATGATTGTAGTTGCTTCACTTTCTATGATGATTTCTTCATTTGTAAATAATGCAATAGGTCCAATTGTTGGAACAATATCAATTATTATTGGCCTTAATATTATTTTCACACTTGGTGCTCCACTATTTAAAGACGTTATTCCTTACATATTTACAAGTCACTTTATAAAGTGGCAATACTTTTTTGATTTTGAAATTGAGACAGAGAAATTAAAATTATCCTTCTTGGTTCAGTTGGGTTATATTATAGTTTTTAATGTAATTGGAATGTATAATTTTAACAGAAAAGATATCCTATCATGAAGTCCTACATAATTATTTTATTTTCTATTTTCTCTTTAAATATTTATACCCAGTCAGATGAAGCGAAAAGTAAGATTTTACTTGTTAAAGAAAAACTAGAAAATGTACCGCCTTACAGCTGTGATATAAAAGTTAAAATTGATGTGAGTTTTATAAATATTAAAGAAAGAACTGGGAAAATGGTTTTTAAAAATCCTGAAGAAATAGACTATAAAATCAAAGGTTTTGCCTTTTTACCCAAAAATGAAATGGGGGCAACAACTACAGACTTATTCAATTCAGAATTTATTGCTATTTCTCTTGGTTATGAAGATGAAAACGAAATTATTAAGGTAATACCTATGGATATTAATTCCGAAATAGTAACTGGACAATTTTGGATCAATTCTAGATATCTTATTAGTGAAATGATTCTCATCACAAAAGATAAAGGAAGCTATTCAGCAAAACTTGATTATGGAGGAGAAAAATATGATTTACCCTCCAATATTAAAATAACATTTGATGTAAAAAATCAAAAGATGCCTGCTTTACTAACTGGAGATTTAGAAAGTTACAGTGAGGAAATACCTGAGTTAAATAAAGTCTCTAAAGGAAATATTTCTATTAATTATTTTAACCACCAATTTGATTAACTAAAAATGAATTCTAGAGAAATTATTAAAATTCTAAATTTAACTGCACATCCGGAAGGTGGTTATTACAAGGAAAATTATAGAAGCGAGGGTTTAATTAAGGCCAATAATCTTTGGGAAGGTGCAGAGGGAAATAGAAATTATTCAACTGGAATTTATTTTCTTTTAGAAAAGAAGCAGTTCTCAGCATTTCATAAAATTAAGCAAGATGAAATGTGGCATTATTATATGGGTTCTACCCTACTTCTTCATACGATAGATAAAAATGGGAATTATAAAATTATCAAAATTGGAAAAAATCTTAATAAAGGAGAGTTTCTTCAGTATGTAGTTCCAGCCAATACATGGTTTGCTTCAGAAGTAATGGATAAAGATGATTTTGTTCTTTGTGGATGTACGGTAAGTCCTGGTTTTGATTTTAAAGACTTTCAAATGCCATCAAGAGAAGAATTAATAAACCTTTACCCAAAACATACCAAAGCAATAAATTCATTAACACACCACTAATATTTATAAATTAGCGTTTAATTTATTAGAGTGGACATGAAAAAATTTTTTTTTATATCGTTTGTATTTATTAGTTGCTTCAGCTTCTCTCAGTCAATAGCAACAGATAGACCTAGTGCACAGACTGACAATTCTTATTCTCTTTATCATAAGGCATTTCAATTAGAATCTGGTTTAATTTATTCATATAATAACGGTGAGGTTAATTCCTCTAGTGTTCCTAATTTATTATTAAGATATG
>CALKFX010000045.1 GCA_938084875.1 uncultured Flavobacteriales bacterium
TTAGAACTCGCTAAAGAGTTCGAATCTGTTGTTGGAAGACGACCAAGAATAATGGTTGCTAAAATGGGGCAAGATGGTCACGATAGAGGAGCAAAAATTGTTGCTACATCTTTTGCAGATATTGGTTTTGATGTAGATATCGGATCTCTATTTCAAACACCAAAAGAAGTTGCTAAAAGTGCTATTGAAAATGATGTTCATATTATTGGAGTTTCTTCTCTTGCAGCTGGGCATCTTTCCTTGATTCCGGAACTACTAAAAGAACTGAAAAAAGTTAATAGAGAAGATATTATGATTATAGTTGGTGGTGTTGTTCCAAAAAAAGATTACCAATTACTTTTTGATATGGGAGTTGCTGCAGTATTTGGTCCTGGAACAGTCATTTCTGAAGCTGCGCAGGATATTATTAAAATTATGTTAAGAGGTTTCTTGAAAAATGAGTAATAAAAAATCAAAAAAAATAATACTTAAACAATTGGAATATCCTAGCAAAGTACTCATTGCTTGGAGAGAAGCTATAGGAGGTAATGTTGAATTTAGAGATTTTTTAATTAGAAGTCCCTACAAGGAGCTAGGTATATTTTGTTTTGCTATTTTAAATGATAAAAAATCTAGAAAATGGTTGCTTGATAATAACTATGGTCACCTACTTGCAACCATTGAGGGAATTGAAGGTAAAGATTCAGCATTGGTATTTCTTAAAAAAAATGGATTTGATTTATTATTCCACTTTGCAAGAAGTGCAGACTCTTGGAAAGATTCACAAATTTGGTTGCAAAAAAAAGACAAACTATTATATGCTATTTCTTTAAAAATAGAATATGTAAAGGATGAAATTGAATTAAGAAATCAAGATCCACACAAAATAAATCCATAACTAGCGAATTAATTGAATAGCTTCTGCAGCATCAATAATGTCTTCTGCAACAGAATCTTTTTCAGCTTGTTCTATTTCATTTTCTATTTCTTCAATAGTTTTTGCTGGTTCATGAGAATTTTCATTATGAGTTGAATCTGATGCATGAACTTCAGAGGAATTTGATTCTTCATCGTGGCTTTCTTCACCGCCCATTGTCAAGTAAAAGCCAAAACCTCCACCGCCTAATGCAAGTATTAAACCAACTATTATAAATAATTTCTTTTGGCTCTTCTTAGGATTTGAAGCTTCAGAACTAGATTCTAAGACTATTTCTTTTTGTTCTGTATTTACTGAAGAGCTAACAGACTTTTTAACTGGTGGGGAAAGATCTTTAACTTTTAGTTTTTTAGGTCCCCCTTTAGCATAAATCTCTTCTAATCTAGCCATAACAGCATCTTCATCTCCTCTAAAGGTTCTGGTTATTCTTTTGGCTAAGTAATAGCGATCTGGATCGTTTTTTAAGAAAAAATTTTGAACTTTTACTAAATATGACATAATTGATCTTTTTTTTAAATATATAAAAACTAATAATAAATAAGATGTTACTGGTTAATTATTTCAATAGGAAAGTTCTATTAAATATCCAGAATGTCTTCTTACATTAAAAACTAAGTCATTCTCAAATAATAAATATTGCCCTTTAATTCCCACTAATTTTTCTTCGATTTCTGAAACTTTGTCTAAAGTTAAAGATTTTACTTTTTTTGGATATTTTATTACTGGGAAATTAATATTATATAAGCTTTCATCTTTTACTAGATACTGTTTAAATCCTTCTTCTACATAAGGGATTAACTCTTCTCTTAAAGAGATTAAAGAATCTTGATTAATTTCATTTTGAAGCATTTTTCTCCAGTTGGTTTTATCACTAACATGTTTTTTTAATGAAATTTCTATTGCACCTGCTGCTTGTCTGTAAGGTACTCTTGCTATAATAAGTGCTTGGATAGCACCTTGGTCAATCCATCGGGTTGGAATTTGACTTTCTTTGGTAACACCAACCTTGTTTCCAGCTGTTTTAGACAAGTAAACAATGTGGGGCTTCATATGGTGTTCCATTTCCCAATCGTAATCTCTGAGAGCGACTCCTAAATGAATTTTACTTAGTTCTGGTCTAATAATACTTTCTACTGCTAAAGGAGAGGATTTAAAGGCATCGTAAGACATACCTTCACCATAAGCTTTTCTAATTTTTTTACCAGTAACAACACAGTTTATAATTCCAGAAAAAGAAATTTTAATAGTGCTACCTATTAAATTGTTTAAATTTACTTTTAAAGACGGAGTAGTAGAGTCGTAAAGGGGCAAAGCATATTCTACTTCATCTTTAAGTTCAGAGTGCATCTTTCTAATATTACCATAATGGTTCATAGAAGAGTTATCAAATTTTGGATTAAATTAAAGAGACTCAATTTGTTTCTTAATCCTAGAATAGTTTTCCATGTCATCTAAGTTAAAATACAAACTTTTAAGTACTTTAAGTGTTGATTCATCATTTGGGGAATAAGATAAAACCCTCTCTAATAATGGAATTGCTTTTTTAAGCATATCATCGGCTTTTTTCATTTCAGACTCATATTTATCGCCTGAATAATCTCCTGCTACCGATTTATAAGTAATTGATTGGTTATAATAAAGAGCTCCAAGATTATAATACGCATCTACATAAGTACTGTCTAGTTTAATAGCATTTTCATAACCAGAGATAGCCTTATTCATATATTGAAAAGCAACCTCATGTTTATTTTCATCGTGGTATTTGTTAGAAATATTATCATAAGTAACACCAATATTAAAATGTAAAATTTTATTAGTTGGATTAGATTCAATGGCATTTTCAAGAGCCAATTGAGCTTTTTCGTTATTGCCTTTAGAATACCAATAATTAAATTCTTCAATATTCAGAACATAGTCTTTAGGATATCTTTCTTTTCCTTCAGCAATTATATTTAAAATTTGTTCTTCATCTTTAGTTTCACTTGCATTAAGTACTCTAATCATAGATTGGTACATCTCTGCTCCCTTACCATAATTATTATCTGCACACATCTTATAATATTTAAAAGCTTCGTCTGTTTTTTTTAATTTTTCAGAGGAAAGAGCTGCATTAATCATAGCAAGAGTATCTGTTAGAGATAAAACATTATACATTTCAATAGCCATTTTAAAGGAGCTAAAGGCATTTTCATAATTCTTTTTAATAAAATTGTCAACACCAACATTAATAGATTGATTTCTGTAAGTCATCATCTTGTTTTTAATATCTGATGTCCATTGTTTTTTAATGTCTAGTTCTAAACATTTAGAAAAAGAACCAAAGGTAGATTCCTTCATTTTTTCTTCACCCAAAGCAGAAACTTCATTAAAAATTGAGGAATTGTAGGAAGACATCATCCAGTAATCTAAATAAATTACACCTCTGTAAAAATACATTTTAGTTTCGTCTTTGGTCTTTACAAATGGAGTTTGTAATTGTTTTGCATAAGACTCATCAATTGCTTTTTTTGCTTTAAGTAATATTGGAGTATTTTTTGCTAATTGAAGAGATCTTAAAGTAGAATCTGGAATAGAAATCCATGAACTATTGTAATTGTTTCTAAACTCAGTAGCAGCTTCTGTTAACTGAATTTTTTGAGCGCTTCCAATTAAAGTTAAAACTATTAGTTGTCCTAAAATAAAGTATTTTTTCATTGTTTAAGTATTATTCGTTATCGTTGGTTGAATCATCGTTAGATGAATCCGTTGAAATATCGTTTAAATCTGTAGAATTACCTAAATCGTCAGTAGTTGAATTTTCAGTTCCTTCAATACTTTCATCGATTATTTCCTCATCGTCGTCTTTTTCAACTTTTGCAACGGCTGCAATCTGGTCTTTTCCTTTAAGATTTATCAATTTAACTCCTTGAGTAGCTCTTCCTTGTGATCTTATATCTGCTACATGCATTCTAATAGTTAATCCTGACTTATTTATAATCATTAAATCATCTTCATCGGTAACAGATTTAATAGCAATTAAATTTCCTGTTTTTTCTGTAACATTAAGTGTTTTAACTCCTTTTCCTCCCCTATTGGTTACTCGATAAATTGGTTCGTTGGTTTCTGGATCGTTAAGTAAAGTTCTTTTTCCATATCCATTTTCAGAAACAACCATAATAGTTCTAGAAAAATCTTGGGCACATACCATTCCAATAACTTCATCTCCTTCAGAAAGAGTAATACCTCTAACACCTGATGCAGTTCTTCCCATTGAACGAACTTTAGATTCATTAAATCTAATAGCTCTTCCAGATTTAATTGCCATTAGAATTTCACTTTCTCCATTTGTTAATTTAGCTTCTAGTAATTCATCACCTTCTCTAATTCCTATGGCGTTAATACCATTGGTTCTTGGTCTAGAATAAGCCTCTAAACTCGTTTTTTTAATAATTCCCTTTTTGGTACACATTATAATATAATTATTAGATGTATACTCTTCATCTTTTAAATCTTTAACAACTACATAACCTTTTACTTTATCGTCTTGTTCAATGTTGATAAGGTTTTGAATAGCTCTACCTTTTGCTGCCTTGTTGCCTTCTGGAACTTCGAAAATACGCATCCAAAAACATTTACCTTTTTCTGTAAAAATTAAAAGCCAGTTGTGGTTGGTTGCTACAAATAACTCTTGTAAGAAATCTTTATCTCTTGTAGCAGAACCTTTAGACCCTACTCCACCTCTATTTTGAACTTTATATTCGTTAAGGCTAGTTCTTTTAATGTATCCAGCATGAGAAATTGTAATTGCAACTTCTTCATTTGGAATTAAATCCTCAATCTTCATTTCATTGGCGGAATATTCAATGATTGATCTTCTTTCATCACCAAATTTTTTCTTTACTTCTTCCAATTCAGACTTAATAATATCCATTCTTCTGTCTTCTCTGTTAAGAATGTCTTTTAAATCTTCAATTACTTTCAATAAATCATTGTATTCTGCTCTTAATTTATCTTGTTCTAGGCCCGTTAATTGTCTTAACCTCATTTCAACAATAGCTCTAGATTGAAGATCAGATAATTTAAACTTACTCATCAATTTTTCTCTTGCCTCATCAGGGCTCTTTGAGGCTCTAATTAAAGCAATAACCTCGTCAATATTATCTGAGGCAATAATTAAACCTTCCAATATATGAGCTCTGTCTTCAGCTTTTTTAAGTTCAAATTTAGATCTTCTGATAACCACTTCATGTCGGTGGTCTACAAAATGAACAATTAAGTCTTTTAGGTTTAAAACAACTGGCCTACCCTTCACTAAAGCAATGTTATTTACTGAGAATGAGGTTTGTAGAGAAGTGTACTTAAATAATTTATTTAAAACAACATTAGGAATAGCATCTCTTTTAATCTCGTATACGATTCTCATCCCGTTTCTATCTGATTCATCTCTTATTTCTGAAATACCAACTAACTTGCCTTCACTTACCAAAGCAGCAGTCTTTTGTATCATATCTGCTTTATTTACCTGATATGGAATTTCAGTCACTATTATCGCTTCTCTATTTTCTCTAATCTCTTCAATAGTGGCTTTTGCTCTCATTACAATTCTACCCTTTCCCTCATGAAAAGCATTTTTCACACCTTCGTATCCATAAATAGTCCCGCCAGTAGGAAAATCAGGAGCTTTAATGAATTCCATCAATCCATCTATGTCAATTTCTTTGTTATTAATATATGCTATCGTACCATCTATAACTTCAGTTAAATTATGAGGAGCCATATTGGTAGCCATACCAACTGCAATTCCTGAAGATCCATTAACTAATAAGTTAGGTATTCTGGTTGGCAGCACTGATGGCTCACTAAGAGAATCATCAAAATTTGGTGAAAAATCGACTGTATCTTTTTCTAAATCTGAAAGCAACTCTTCAGCAGTTCTTTTAAGTCTTGCTTCAGTATATCGCATAGCAGCAGGGCTATCTCCATCCACCGAGCCGAAGTTACCTTGGCCATCTACCAGCGGATATCTTAAAGACCAATTCTGAGCCATTCTGACCATAGTGTCATAAACAGAGGAATCCCCGTGTGGGTGATACTTACCTAAAACATCCCCAACAATTCTAGCTGATTTCCTAAAAGAACTGTTAGATCTTACACCAAGTTCAAGCATTCCGTAAAGAACTCTTCTGTGAACAGGCTTTAAACCATCTCTCACATCAGGTAGTGCTCTAGAAACGATAACAGACATTGAATAATCAATGTAAGCTGTCTTCATTTCATCCTCAATACTTACAGGAATAATTCTTTCTCCACTCTGTTCGCTCATAATCTTTAATATTTATGTTTTTAAGATAAACGAAAGTATCATTTCTTTAAT
>CALKFX010000046.1 GCA_938084875.1 uncultured Flavobacteriales bacterium
TTCAAAATTATAGGTACTGTCTTCTTCCAATGAAATAGTCTTCAGACATTCTGTTGTGAAGTCAACATAACCACCATCATTTTGAGTGTAGGAGCTAGAGTTAGAAAATTCATTGATAATAGTAAAATTCATAATTCCGCCATATCCACCACTTGTTGCAGTTGAAGAACTTTGTGGAATACAATTAGTACTAGTCAATGTTCCTGAAGTTGAAATAGGAGGTTCATCTCCTTGAGAATAAATTAAACTATTGCCTGTAGTAGATAGCATGGCTCTAGATCTTGTCTTCTGATTGGGTGTTAATTTGTCTTGACAAGAGGCATAAGACATAAAGTTTTTAGCAGTATTGTCGCCAAAAATAGCTCCTGTACAATCATTTAAGAGTCCAGATTTACATTGGCTAGTATATCTTTTATGTGGTTCGGTATCTGCACATCCATCACTATCCACTCCAACAGTCACATCTCCAGGACAAGCATCACCAATGCCATTATTATCTGCGTCACCATCGCCCTTAAATGTATGATGTAAATGTAAATAATGTCCAATTTCATGAACAACAGTTGAGTTGTCTCTAGGAGCATTAAGATTAAACGAAGGCTGTAAATTCATAGGATCGTGACCAAATACTGTAGCCATCATCACAGATCCTTCGTAAGCAGAACCTGTAAAAAAATTAGCATAACCTTGGATTCCAAATCCTCCATTGTTGTTTTCTATTTCGCTAACAATCCAAATATTAAAATATTCCGTTTCAGGCCATCTGCTTAAGTCTTTTAAAACAGTTTCATCTGCCTCTCCACCATCGCCATAATAATCTATCCCACCAGTTAAATAATTGGGAACAGCACTAGCATTTATTCTATTTATTCCTGAGTGAGCCACGCAGTTAGGATCTTGCTGTGCTAGAGCAAATTCAATTTCAAAATCTACAGGACTTCCTGCTGTTTGACCTCTATATACGTCATTTAAATTGGTAATGGCACTTTGAATTTGAGCATCTGAAATATTAGTGCCAACACCAATTAATTCTCCCAAATGCAGAACATGAACAACAACTGGAATGGTATAAATTGAACTGGACGATCTTAATTGGCTTTGAGAAATATACTGAGCTATTTTTTGCTCAGCTTCAATTTCTTTTCTATAATAATTAGAATCTTGTAAAAGTATACTCCTTAGATGGTCGAATCCACACTTTTCAATTCCCTGACTTTGACTATGTAAATTATTAAGTATTGAAAAAATAAATAAATTTACTATGAGAAAGTTAGTGATTTTTTTCATTTTGAAAGTTGAACTATTTACTGTGAAAATAACTACAATTTATCACTATTCAATTAAATTTCTATTATACTTTAAACAGATTAGAGTTAAGAAATTACTTTTTTCTAACCTATGCTGTATTCTGGAATTTCTTTTATGTAGCTTACTTTCTTCAATTCTAAATTAATTTCTATACAATAAGTTTTTAATCCATTTGTGAGAACAATAAAATTTGCAGCTAGCTTATTTTGATAGGATAAAACTTGGTCTAAGGTCTTTTGGTCAATTTTTACTTTCGGAGATTTACACTCTATTATAATATGCGGCTTGCCAAGCTCATCAAAGACCAATAAATCAAATCTTTTATTTAGCCCATTAATAACAATCTTTTTCTCTATAGCGATTAAACTTTTAGGATATTTTTTTATCAAATTCAAATACTTCCAAAATTGTTGTCTTACCAACTCCTCTGGTGTGGATAATATCCATTTTTTTCTAAGCTCGTCAAATAAATATTCTTTCGAATTAACTACCTTAGTTTTTAGGGAAAATGAATTGTCCATATTTTATAAATTTAAAGAATTGAATTTTAAAGAAATCATAAAATCTATTGAAAACAGAACTTTTCTTCCAATTTACTTCTTAAATGGTGAAAACACTTATTTTATAGATAAGATAACAGATAAAATATTGGATTCTGTTCTTCAAGAGTCTGAAAAAGATTTTAACCAAACTATTTTATATGGGAAGGATGCCAGTATTGATTCTATCTTAGATATTTCAAAAAGATACCCAGTTATGGCATCCCATCAATTGGTAATTGTTAAGGAAGCCCAACATCTTTCTAGGAGTTTAGGCCAATTGGAGCAATATTTTAAAAACCCTGTTCCAACTACCATTTTGGTATTCTGTTTTAAAGGAAAAAAAATCGATAAAAGAAAATCATTTGGTAAACTTCTTTCTAAAAGCAATTTTTTGTTTGATTTTGAATTGGTTAAAGATTACCAACTTCCAGATTGGATTCTAAACTGTGCTAAAATTAATAATCTAGCTATTGACCCTAAAGCAATTGTTTTACTTTCTGAGTTTCTAGGTAATGATTTGTCAGAAATTGAAAAAAACATTCAAAAGTTAAAGTTACTTAACAAAGACTCTCAAGTTGTAGATGCTGATATGGTTCAAAAACATATTGGATTTTCTAAAGACTACAATCTCTTTGAATTAACAGATGCTATAGCTGCTATGAATATTCAAAAAGCTGGTTTTATTGCTTATCATTTTGGAAAGAATAGTAAAAATCATCCTATTGTTGTTACCATAGGTCATCTCTATGGCTTTTTCACTAAACTAATGAAATTTCATTTTTACAAAGACAATATGGGCGACAGTCAATTAGCGGGTAAGATTGGAGTTCATCCATTTTTTTTAAAACAATACAAACAAGCATCTAAATTTTACTCTAAATCCAAGTTGGCTGGAATATTATCTCAGTTGAGACACTATGATTTGATGAGTAAAGGAGTTTTTGCCCAAAATACCTCACATGAGGAAATCTTGAAAGAAATGATTTTTAAAATAATGCATTAAAAAAGGGATAAATTAATTTATCCCTTTTTTATAGATTAGATCATTATACATAATTAATCTTCAATTTTATCAGCTTTTTCTTTAGAACGTATAAAATTATTATCAATTTCATAGGCTTTTAGAAATGATTTTTTAGCTTCTTTTTTGTTTCCGGCCTTTAATAGATAATCACCATATGAATCATGGACATTTGCAACTTTTGGATTAGACGCCACATTTAATGCGAAATGTTTTTTTGCTTGTTCCATATCCCCTTTATTCATTAATTTATAACCTATCATATTGTTAAGACCAGTATTGTCAGGCAATCTATTTAATCCCTTATTTAAAATGTCTATGGCAACATCTACATCTTTCTCTCCCCATGCATACCATGTTCTTATCATAGGATCGTTAGGAGCATGTAAAAATGCTAATCTTAATAATGCTCTAGTATCGACAGTAGTATCTGGGTTGTAAGACTTAATAAATAAAGATTCTCCAATACTTGCAGTTTCTAATTTGCTCATTGCTAAGTTAAATGCTTCAGTTTTTTTATTTAAATCATTATTCATAGAATAATAATGTAATTGACCTAAGTGTGCACTAGCCCAGGTAGAATCTACTTTAACTAAAGAATCACTCAAAGAAAGTGCTTTGTCATTTTCTAAATTCATCATATAGCTTCTCATTTTATTATAAGCATTAAGAGAACCTTCAATTTTAGATGAAGGCCATAAAAAGTCTTTAGCTAATGAATGATTCCAAACGCCCATATATCTTTTCCAAACTAACTTTCCATTTTCCATCCCAACAATAGCAGAGAAGTTTTGATAAAAAGTTTCTATTCCAGCAGAATACCACTTAGCTGTTCCCATAACATTTGCATTCTCATTAATCACGTAAATATCATGAATTTCGTAATTAATTGAATCTTCGTAAAACCAATCTTCTTTAGCGTTTGAAACATCAAATTCTTTTGGACTAGATCTCCAGGAAGGATTTACCCAACTCATAAGGTCTTTTCCAGCAGAGTTATTATAATTATCAATTGACATATTCTCACCTGCTTGAGATTCAAAAAATTTTGAAACAAAATCTTTAATATTATCTTCATTTAATTTATTATTTTCTTTACAAGAAATTAAACTTAACACCATCAAGGATGATATTAATACATACTTATTTATTACTTTCATATTTTAATATTTTAAATGAAATTAAAAAAAAAAATGATTTACGAAGTGATACAGTTACAAAATCTTCACTTGATTGATGCAGCTTTAGCAAACGGTGTGTTTCAATATGACCTATCGTTTAAAGAACTAGAAAATAAAACTGCTAGAATGTTATAATGCATCTGCTTTCTTTTTTGAAGTACTAAAAAAGTCCTCAGGACCAGTTGTTAAATTTCTACTCATTTCATAAGCCTTTAAATACATTTCTTTTGCCTGAAGAGTATCTCCAGAAGCTAACAAAATATCACCCATTGAATCATATGCATTTGGCTCTTCTGGATGTGCTGTTATATATACTTGTAAATGGTTTTTTGCGGCTTCCATATCACCTTTTTCTTTCATGAAATATCCCATCATATTATTTAAAAGACTACTTTCTGGAAATCTTTTTAAACCTATTTTAGCATTCTCAATTCGCGCATCTAAATCCTCTAAAAAATAAGCATACCAACCTCTTAATAACGGATCATTTGCTGCATATAATAATGCTTTCTCATACTTTTCAAGTCTTTCAGCATTATTTGATACAGGAGCATAGGTTTCTAAATAATATTTTTCAGCTATTGAAGCTCTTTCTAATTTTGGTTTAATCTCTTCAATAAGAGATAGTAACTTATCTCTTTCGCCATTCAAGAACAGGTAATGCATCTTGCCAACATGAGCAACAGCTAATGTAGAATCTAAGGCAACCAAGCTATCAGAATAAGCTAATGCATCATTGTTTCTAAGATTAGCCATTGCATTTCTCATACTATTATACATAGACAATGCTCCTTCAACTTCTGTTGATGGCCATACAAAGGAGTTTGCTGAAAAATTCATATCCCAATTCATCCAAGAATGTCTTTTGAAAACTAATTTACCCATTTGTTTTCCTACAATTGAATGGAAGCCACCTCTATATGTTCTAATGCCAGAAACATAAGAACTGACATTACCATAAACGCTTGCTACATCTCCAAAGACCTCAATATTTTTAACTTCTGCAATAATAGAGTCCTCGTAAAACCATTCCGCTTTTATTTTACTATGGTCACTTACCCACTCAGGTCTTCCAATCCAGCCATTAGATAAACTATACATAAGAATGGAGTCACCTACATCTTCTTTTAATTTATCAATAGCATCTTCACCCCCAATTTTTTCAGCGAAATGAGTAACTATAAATTCTTCTACTTTATCTTCATTTAATTTATTATTCTCTTTACAAGAAATTAAACTTAACACCATCAAGGATGGTATTAATACATACTTATTTATTACTTTCATATTTTAATATTTTAAATGAAATTAAAAAAAAATATTGATTTACGAAGTGATACAGTTACAAAACCTTCACTAGGAATGAAGAATTACATGTTGGATGCAGCTTTAGGAGACGATGTGTTTCAAGATGACCCAACTGTTAAAGAACTAGAAAATAAAACTGCTAGGATGTTTGGTCATGAAGCAGGATTGTTTTGTTCTTCAGGAACAATGACTAATCAGATAGCATTAATGGTTTATTTGCGACCTGGAGACGAAGTAATATGTAGCAGTGAAGCCCATATGTACAATTATGAAGGAGGAGGAATTGCAAGGAATTCAGGAGCTTCTGTAAGATTAATAAATAGAAATAGTGGCATTGTCTATTTAGATGAAATAATCGATAATATTAACCCAGATGACATTCATTATCCAGTAACCAATTTAGTAGCTTTAGAAAACACAATTAATAGGGGGGGAGGGGTTTGTTATCCAATAACAGAAATAGAGAAAATTTCTAAGTTTTGCAGGTCTAAAAATATTC
>CALKFX010000047.1 GCA_938084875.1 uncultured Flavobacteriales bacterium
TTTTCTGAGGGGAAAAGACACCATTATTTTTATTTAATTGTGAAAGGTGGTGTTAAGTCTTATTATGCAAAAGAATCTAAAGAAGTTTGTACTTGGTTTGCATTTGAAAACGAAATTATAGGAACAACCTCTACGCTTCAAGGTTTACCATCAAATGAGTCTATACAATTATTAGAAGATTCTAGCTTAATAAGATTTAACACTCAAAAAATGAATGAGCTTACTCAAACTAATTTGAAAATGTGTCAACTTCTAAATAGTCTTTGGGCTGAACATTCCTTATTTCTAGAAACAAGACTTCGACTATTACAGTTTACCAATAGCCAAGAGAGATTAGAAGCTTTGATAAAATATAATTCAGAAATATTTCAAAGGGTGTCACTAACAGATATTGCATCATTTCTAGGTATTAGTAGAGAAACTCTTAGCAGAATAAGGGCTAAGAAATAGCTTTGTGACATTTGTCACAATAATAATTCTTTCTCAAAAAGTACATTTGTAATCAAATTCTTCCAAATTAAGAATTATGAAAAAAATTAAAATTGCACATAAGTTTTACTTATTAATAATTACTTTTTTCAGTTTAACAAGTTGTCTTAAATGGGCTGCTAGAGCTGAAAAAAAACTACCGGATGAAACAGCACTTCATAGAACATACGATTATTCAGGAAAGGTAATAATTATTGGAGCCGGAGCTTCAGGCCTTGCTGCGGCTAAAGTATTAGAAAAAAATAATATTGACTATACAATACTTGAGGCAACCAATCGCTGTGGAGGAAGGTTGAAAAAAGATACCACTTTGGCAGATTTTCCAATAGATGTTGGTGCAGAATGGTTACATAGCGCTCCAATTACCTTAAACAAGTTAAAGGGTAAACATGGAGAAGAAATTGATGAAGAACTCATTCCCTATCAACTTGAGAGTACTGCAACTTGGGATGGGAAAGAATACAAAGTCAATTCAACTTGGCAAAATGACTTTAGGTATAATTTTTTGCCAGAATCCAAATTTAAAAATACAACTTGGTACGATTTTGTCAATGAGAATATTGCTAATACAGTAATACAAAATATTCATTACAATTCGCCAGTAGTTTCTGTGGATTATTCAAATAATGAAGTTTCTGTTGAAATTTTAAATGGAGCAACTTTTATTGCAGATCGCGTATTGGTTACAGTACCTATTGGAGTTCTAAAATCTGAAAAAATATCATTTATACCCGAGTTAAACCAAGAAAGAAAGGACGCCATTGAAGAAATTACTTTTCATCCAGGATTTAAAGTTGTTATGAAATTTTCAGACAAATTTTACCCAGATGCTATTGAATGTGAAGTAGATAATGGAGAAAAAGGCTATTATGACATTGCTTTTGGAAAAGAAACACAAGACAATATATTAGGATTTCTATGTACTGGTAATGAAACACAAAAATATTACGACCTTAATTCTAATGATGAAATTTTGGATAGTTTGATTTCTGAATTAGATCAAATATTTAATGGAAAAGCTTCTGCAAGTTATTCAGGAGAATATATATTAGAAAACTGGGGTCAATACGAATTTACTTTAGGGACTTGGACTCAGGCGTTTCAAGAAAAAAAATCCAATCTTAAAATATTAAATCAATCTTTAGACAATAAGGTATATTTTGCAGGAGAGATTAATGACCCCTATAAACAAATGGGTGTCCCAGGAGCTATTTTATCTGGATACTATTCTATAGATAAATTGTTAACAGACCAATAACATAGTTTTACACAACAAAACTTAGTGTTGTTAAAACCTTATTTATATTTTGTCTAAATAGCTGATAAACGATTGTTTGTTCAATTATATTTTCAGAAGCTTTGACTTTGACATTACATTGTTTACTACATTTGCAAAAAGATAATTAAACAATATGAGTAAATCTACTTTTTACACTTCCATAGGATATAAAGTACTGATGGCCCTTTCAGGATTATTCTTAATGTTCTTCTTGCTTCAGCATCTTGTAATAAATTCTCTTTCTGTAATAAGCCCAGATGCATTTAATGAAGCCTCTCATTTTATGGGAACTAATCCTTTAGTACAATTTCTTTTACAACCAGTTTTAATTTTTGGAGTAATATTTCACTTCATAATGGGTTTTTTTCTTGATTTAAAAAACAGGAAATCCAGAGCTATAAATTATGCTTATAACAAACCTTCTGCAAACTCATCTTGGGTATCTAGAAATATGATTATTAGTGGTCTTACTGTACTTGCCTTTCTAGGGATACACTTTATTGATTTTTGGATTCCAGAAATTAATGTAAAATACATACAAGGAGACATGAGCGGAATGCACAACGGAGAATTTAGATATTTTCACGAGTTGCACGAAAAATTTGCAGCTGTGCCAAGACTAGTAGCCTATATAATTGCATTTATATTCTTATCCCTACACTTAATGCACGGATTTCAGTCCTCTCTCCAAAGTGTTGGAATAGCAACTAGTAAAACAAGATTAGCATTTTATAAATTTGGAAATATTTTTGCAATAATTGTGCCTACTGGTTTTATACTAATAGCATTGTTTCATTTTATAACCCAACACTAATAAAATATGGCAACATTAAATTCTGGCGTACCACAAGGTGATTTGAAGGAAAAATGGACTCAATACAAAGATTCTATTAACTTAGTGAACCCTGCCAATAAAAGAAACATTGATGTTATAGTAGTTGGAACAGGACTTGCTGGAGGTTCAGCTTCTGCAACCTTAGCAGAACTTGGATATAACGTTAAGACATTTTGTTATCAAGATAGTCCAAGAAGAGCACATTCAATTGCTGCTCAAGGCGGAATAAATGCAGCAAAAAATTACCAAGGAGATGGAGATTCTACCTACAGGCTTTTTTACGATACCATAAAAGGTGGAGATTATAGATCGAGAGAAGCCAATGTATATAGATTAGCTGAAGTATCTACCAATATTATTGACCAATGTGTAGCTCAGGGAGTACCATTTGCAAGAGATTATGGTGGTTTATTAGACAATAGATCGTTTGGGGGGGTACTCGTTTCAAGAACCTTTTATGCTAAAGGTCAAACAGGTCAACAACTTCTTTTAGGCGCTTACTCTGCCATGAATAGACAAATTGCTAGAGGTAAAATACAAATGCATAATCGTCATGAAATGTTGGACGTTGTAATTGTAGATGGAAAAGCTAGAGGAATTATTGCAAGAAATTTAATAACTGGTGAAATAGAAAGACACTCTGCACATGCAGTTGTAATTGCTTCTGGCGGATATGGAAATGTATACTTTTTATCTACAAACGCAATGGGAAGTAATGCTACTGCAGCTTGGAAAATTCATAAAAAAGGGGCGTTTTTTGCCAATCCATGTTATACACAAATACATCCAACTTGTATTCCAAGATCTGGAGAATATCAGTCTAAACTAACTCTAATGTCAGAATCTCTTCGAAATGATGGAAGAATCTGGGTTCCTAAAAGAATGGAAGATGTTGAGGCTTTAAGAGAAGGCACTTTGAAAGCTACTGAAATAGCGGAAGAAAATAGAGACTATTATTTAGAGAGAAGATATCCTGCTTTTGGAAATTTAGTTCCAAGAGATGTAGCCTCTAGAGCTGCAAAAGAACGATGTGATGCAGGATACGGTGTCAATAAAACTGGAGAAGCAGTATACTTAGATTTTAGTTCTGCAATTACTAGATACGGAAAAGAACAAGTTCTTTTACAGGGAGAAGATCCAAACGATCATAATTTGATTAAAAAAATGGGTCAAGAAATTGTTAAATCAAAATATGGCAATTTATTTCAGATGTATGAAAAAATAGTTGACGAAAACCCTTATGAAAACCCTATGATGATATATCCCGCAGTTCATTATACTATGGGTGGAATATGGGTAGATTACAATTTAATGACAACAGTTCCTGGTCTCTATGCAATTGGAGAAGCAAACTTTTCTGATCATGGCTCTAATAGGCTTGGTGCTTCGGCTTTAATGCAGGGCTTGGCTGATGGATACTTTGTTTTACCTTATACTATTGGTGATTATTTGTCTGATGATATTAGAACAGGTACTATTTCTACAGATTCTACTGAGTTTGAAGAAGCTGAAAAAAATGTTAAAGAATTATTGAAAAAATTAGTTGAAAATAAAGGAAAGCACTCTGTAGACTATTACCACAAAAAGTTGGGAAATATTATGTGGGATAAATGTGGAATGTCGAGGAACGAAACCGGATTAAATGAAGCTATTTCAGAAATTAAAGAATTGAGAGCTGATTTTTGGAAAAACGTAATGGTTCCAGGCGGTTTAAATGAACTCAATAAAGAGCTAGAAAAAGCAGGTAGAGTTGCTGATTTTCTTGAACTAGGAGAATTATTTGCCAAAGACGCACTTACTAGAAACGAATCTTGTGGCGGACATTTTAGAGAAGAATATGCTACCAAAGAAGGAGAAGCTAAAAGAGACGATAAGAAATTTAACTTTGTCTCTGCTTGGGAATATAAAGGAGAACCCTCAGAAGCTAAACTTCATAAAGAGAAATTAGAATTTGAAAATATTGAAGTTAAGGAAAGATCCTATAAATAACAAAAAGATGAATTTAACACTTAAAATCTGGAGACAAAAAAGTAATACTGAAAAAGGATCCTTAGAAACTTATCCTATTAGCGATGTGTCTGAGGATATGTCTTTTTTAGAAATGTTAGACGTCTTAAATGAAGAACTAATTGAAAAGGCAATAGATCCAGTTGCATTTGACCATGACTGTAGAGAGGGAATATGTGGAATGTGTTCGCTATATATAAATGGTGAAGCCCATGGACCAGATAGAAGAGTAACTACTTGTCAACTTCATATGCGAAAATTCAATGACGGAGACACAATATTTATTGAACCTTTTAGAGCAAACGCATTTCCAGTTGTAAAAGATTTAGTTGTAGATAGATCGGCATTTGATAGAATTCAACAAGCTGGTGGTTATGTTTCTGTTAATACATCTGGTAATACACAAGATGCTAATAGTATTCCTATACCTAAAGACGATGCTGACACCGCTTTTGATGCAGCTACATGCATAGGATGTGGAGCTTGTGTAGCTTCTTGTAAAAATTCATCGGCAATGCTTTTTGTTTCTGCAAAAGTCTCTCAATTTTCACTATTACCCCAAGGACAGGTAGAAGCGAAAGAAAGAGTTATTAATATGGTTAATAAGATGGATGAAGAGGGGTTTGGAAATTGTACCAATACTGGTGCCTGTGAAGTGGAATGTCCTAAAGGAATTTCTCTAGATAATATCTCAAGAATGAATAGAGAATTTATTACCGCTAATGTTAAAAAGTAATTTTTTATAAATTTCAAACTATTAAAAAAGCCCAACATTAAATGCTGGGCTTTTTAATTTATTTCATTGATAGAAATTATTATCTCATAACAATAAACTTTCTTTTAATATTGTCACCAGCAGTTAATAAATAAATACCTTCTGATAAAATTTCTGTATTGATAGTTGTTAAATTTGATGTTATTTTCCCGATTATAACAACTTTACCGCTATTATCAATAACTGAATAATTGGTTCCAATATATTTTAAATCTGACTTAATGTTTAAAACATTATTGGTTGGATTTGGATAAATGTCCATTTCAATATTTTCTATTTCAGTCGTAGAAACAGTACTAGTCAGTTCTAAATCGTCAAAATTAATTTGAAACATATCTGAAACTCCATGATGTCTTAAAGCAATATATCCTTCATTATACGTATATCCTGAGATAGCAAAAGATCTTTGTCCCCAGTTAGTCCCACATGCATCTCCACCTGAAGTAATAGTCTCGCTATAAGAATAGGGCGAGTTTTCAAGGGAAGAAATATTATAATCATTTCCAAAATATATGGTATAGTTTTCCTGACACCAAGCAGGATCAATTCCTCTTACTTTCCATGCCAAATTAGCATCACTAACACCTGTCATATCAATAGGGCCAAATACTACCCAACAATCAGGGTTTAATGCACCTTGATTTTGAGTCCAAGAGTCTGATCCAGCATATGTATTACCAGTATTGTCTGAAGTATAATACCAATAATTACCTGGATTACCATTATTAGTATGCCATGGTGGACCAAAAGGCCAACAAGAGGTTGTTTCAAAATCATTAAAATATGGAATTGCATCAGGACAGTCTGCTGTTGTAGTCCATAAATCAGGACCATTGTTTCCACTGTCATACCAACTACCAGTATCACTAGCACAAATTGATCTTATTGTGAAATAATAGTCTGTAGCTATTGATAATCCAGTTATGGATGCTGGAAATGATGTAAAAGTGAAAGTTTGAACTCCTGCAGGAGCTGGTGTCCCCGGAGTAAAGGTACTTCCTTCATTGTATTGAATTTCGTAAGAAATTATAGTTGCGTCGTTAGTTCCTCCAAAATCTGCTGTTGTTCCAGTCATTGCCCAAGATGTTATTGTTGGGTTTGGACATTGGCTTATTACCACAGAAGAAATTAAAAGAAATAAAATAGTAATTTTTTTCATATTTTTTGGTTTTAATTTAAAATTAAAAAAAAAACGGTAACAACCTAAGAAAATGTTAAGAAACCTTTTTTTTAGATATTTAAAATATTGACTTGCAGTCGCTTAGTCAATTAACTGCGCTTCAATTATTTTTTCTACCATAGTTCTATTGTAATCAAAATCCCATTTTAAGATTTTATTTAAATAGTCATAATAAGCTATTGAGATAGGTTCTTTTTCTAAAAAGCCAACATCGAATTTTTTGGAATCTTTAAACAAGGTTACTTCTGCTTTTAAACTGTGTCTTTTTCGGGTTTCAGGAATGTCTAGAACATCAATAATAAAATGTTTAGATACGTAATTTTTTTTGGAAAATTCAAACTTATATATTCCTTTGGAGTCTATAGTTTTCTTAAACTTATTTTTATTTGCTGTAAAACTTTCTATTTCCTCTTTACCTTGTGATATAACAACCTTACAATTTTTAAGCTTCTTATTTCTATTTTCAATATGTAATAGTTCAATATTTAATTTAATTTTTAGCTGTCCTTGTCCATTAATAACAAAAACTGTAAGAATTAGTAATAAAAGATTGGCTCTAAATAAATTCACGAGATTTAACTTGGTTTATAAAATTTAGAGATAATATATAATACCTCAAAATTTAAAACCATTTATTGAAATAATTTTAAAAAATATT
>CALKFX010000048.1 GCA_938084875.1 uncultured Flavobacteriales bacterium
TTTTGATTGATTTTTATAAATGAAGTATCGCTGTTAGAGCAGTTGTTACTGTCGGTAATTAAGTAAGTCAAAATACTATTACCTGGATTTATATTAATTGGGTTAAAAGAACCGTTAAAAACTCCATTGCCTGCGTAGGTACCACCATTTGGTAGTCCATTATTTAATGTAATAGGTAAGCTATTTTCACATATTTCAATAGATGTTAAATTTACAACTGGAAGGGCATTTACATTAAAAGTATCTATTATGCTACTCAGGCAACCATTACTATCTATGAATTCATAGTTAATCAATTGTTGTCCAATGCCTACAGAAGAAGGATTAAATTGATTATTGGAAATACCATTTCCAAAATATGTCCCACCAATTGGGAGGTAATTATTTAAGACTGAAATAGAGTCGTTTAAGCAAAACTCTTTTATTAAACTATTACTTGAAGTTATATTTGTTAAATTATTGACTATTAATGATATATTTTGGTTGCTTGTGCAGGAGTTTATATCTGTATAAGTATAATTAATGTTATTTATCCCTATATTGGTATTGTTGGAATAAAAAATACCATTGTTAATATTATTTCCAGAATAATTTCCCCCTGTTGGACTGATAAAATTCAAAACAAGACTATCGTTAACACAAAGTTCAGGAACTAAACCAAAACTCAATATAGGAAGTGGGTTTACTGTAATTGTTTGTGAATCTGAAAGAAAACATCCATTTAATTCTCCAGTATAAGTTATAGTATGGTTTCCTAATCCAGAGCTATCTGGATAGAATATTCCGTTATTTACACCATTTCCACTGTAAGATCCTCCCAGTGGAAGACCATTATTTAAAACTAAATTGGTGGCATCTATACAAAGATCATTAAATGGGGGTAAAGTTGTATTGGGTAAAGGCTTTACAGTAAGATAGGTTTCTGAGTTGCTAGTACAACCTAAACTATCTGTAAATATGTAATTAATATTGAAATTCCCAATGCCTGAGATTTGTGGATAAAATATTCCATTACTTATACCATTACCATAATAAATCCCACCAACTGGGCTTCCTCCATTCACAACAAAAGGCGTATTATTTAAACAAATTGGATTTAAAGAATCAAGATTTACAACAGGTAATGAAGAAACTGTTATTGTAGAGCTGGTACTTGCTATACAAGTATTAGCTTCTAAATAGGAATAGTTGATGGTAAAAGATCCTGTTCCAGAGTTATCTGGATAAAATACATCGTTATTCACGCTATTACCACTATAAAATCCACCTGATGGACTACCACCACTTAGAACTAAACTGTCTGCATCCTCACACAAATTACCTAAAGAGGGAAGAGAAATATTCACGTTGTTGGTATCTACCACTAAAATTTCATTATCTGAGCTATTACATCCATTAGAATCGCTGAAGCTATAGGTTATATTATGAAAACCTGCTCCAGCAACAGAAGGTGAGAAATTGTTATTGGATACGCCCAACCCATTATAATTACCACCTGTTGGAAAACCTCCTGTTAATGGAAAGGTGCTACTATTGGCGTTACAAATTGGAGTAAAAGAGGATAAACTAACCAATGGTATATTATTGACAGTAATGGTTACTTGGTCTGTATTAATACAGCCGTTATTGTCTATTCCATTAACGTTGTATGTTATGGTAGAGGTAGGAGTAAAGGCAGTGGCATTAGTAATGTTATTGTCCCAATTATAGAACTGCGCTCCGCTTGCATTTAAAGCTATGGATTGACCATCACAAATGGAAGTATCGTTTCCTGCATCCACATTGGGTAAATCGTTTACAGTAATTTGTAAAGAATCAGTATTAGTACATCCGTTAACGTCTGTACCAATTACTCTGTAGGTAAGGGAAGAAGTAGGAATAAATGCAACTGCATCAGTAACATTGTAATCCCAAGTATAGGTCGAAGCACCTGAACCAACTAATGTTACAGGATCCCCAATACAAACTGCTGCATCTAAACCAGCTGATACATTAGGTAAACCAAAAATTTCGAATGTTTTTGTGTCAACTGAAGTTCCACAACTATTAGTGATTTCATATTCAATGGTATGTGTCCCAATTCCCAACTCAGCAGGCTTTAGAGAATCTTTTAATACACCATCAATTTTATAATTTCCACCTGTTGGAAGACCAAAATCAAGTGCTAATTCTGTATCGTTTACACAAAAATCAGCGATATTATTAAGCTGCGCATTGATATTAGCATCTATTTGAATATTTTTTGTGGAGGAAGAAGTACAACCATTTTCGGTAATAGTATATGTTATAGGAAAAGATCCAGCACCAGAGAAAAAAGGATAAAAATTATTACCAATTACAAAAGGTCCTGAATAAGTTCCTCCAAAAGGACTAGCCGAGAATAGAGGAGTAGAAGATATATTCTCACAAAGAGAATCGTAATCTGGATAATTAATAGTTGGAGATGCATTTACAACTAAATAAAAGTCTACACTGTCTTCGCAGTTTTGAGCAACAGAATATTTATATCTTATTAGATGTGTTCCAACTCCAGCATTAACTGGGTTAAAAGTTGTTCCAGAAACTCCAGGTCCAGAGTAGTTACCACCACTTGGATTAACTGTTGCACCTAATGAGTACGGTCCATCGCCTTCGCAAAAACTAGGAAGATTGTTAGATAGAATTAAAGGAGGTGTTTGTACAGTGTTAGCAATTCTTATTCCATTATCACTACAACCTTGGGCGTTGGTATATGTGTAGGTTATTAAACTTGGTCCAGGGCCCAAGATGGTCGGGTCAAAAACAGAATCATTTATCATTCCCAGTCCTGACCAAACTCCACCACTTGGATTTCCAGCGGGAACAACAGTTGGCCCACCAGAAAAGCAAGCAGTAAAAGTACTTTGAGGAACTGTTACGTTCGGTAATGGTGCTATGTTTACATTTACTACATTACTTGTGTCTTTACATCCCAGGCTATCGGTAATCAAAGAAAAATCTCCAACATTAGTAGTGGTAAATAATGGTGTATTGCTACTTGATGTAGAACTACCATTACTAACCCAGGTGTAAGAAATTCCAGGGCTTACACTGGCATTTAAAGTTGCTGAATTTCCTGCACCACAAATTACTGGATTTAGGGGAAGTATTTGAGAAAAAACAGGGCTACATGGAATTATTTCGGTTAAAAAGGCATCATTGAGTTGATTGGTTGTAGTCGTATAATCTCCGAATGATCTGAACTGGGGACCTATATTTCCACAAAATACAGCTTGGTTTTCATTTCCAATAGAAAGGTCATAAATTCCTAAAGAATATGTTTCAGGTGTAGTAGAACTACCTCCACTTCCGTCAACTTGAAGGACACTACTATTTGAAGTACTCGTTACCCAGTTAACAGAACTTAAGTTAGTGTCCATATTTACGAATGTTATTTCGTCTGCCCTAGAGAAAGTATTGTTATCTAAATTTATAGTTCCGTCTAGTGTGCCACCAAAAATTAATTGATCTTGTTTAATTTCTAGAGCTGAAATAGGAAAGTTATTTTGAGATTGCGAAGGAAAAGTATTTAATAAGTTGCAATTAGTTGGAACAAAATTTGAATTTAACTTTACTAATGTGTTGGTATTTTCAGGAATATTAGTTCCAGCTATAGTTTGGTTGAAATTACTATTGTAAAAGTTGTTAAATGCAAAATAAATATTGTCCGAATTATCAATCGATAAGCCATAAGATAGGTAATTTAATGCGTTGCCAAAACCAAAAAATGCGTTGAAAGAACTTAAAGCATTTTCAATTTTATAAACATTATTATAAAAGCCTGAAGCATCTAATTCTAAAATCATTATTGCACCCCTTGGAGTAGAATTACTAAATGGAAAACTGGAGATTGAAGTTGGGCTAGGCTGTCCTCCGATTTTACAACCATTACTTGAATAATAGTATTGTGCAATTACATGATTGTTGGAGTTTATTTCAAAATCTAGACCCAACAAAGCATCAAAGTCTTGATTAGTATTGCAGTATATAGGAGTTAACCAACTGTTAGTGCCATTAACATCTGTTTTTAGAATAAAACTATTGATGTATTCATAGCCATAAAAACCTCCTCCACCAGGTGCTTGTGTGTAGGGTAGAGTTAAGCCATCAAATTTTCTTCCATTTGTACCAACGCCTCCTAAAGGATTATTGGAAGAAACTCTATTAGATGCCATTAGATATACAAAACCATTTTTAAATTTTATTTTACTTCTTCCATAATAATTTTGTGTGTTATTACTATATCCATTGACATTTACGTTGTTATCATTTTTCGTTGAGGCTCCAGTTTTTATCCACTGAAAATTTCCAGAAGTATCATATTTAACTAAGTAGTTATCTGAGTATGATACTGAATTAGCTGTGTGTGGATTCGCAGTTACCGAGTTTCCATCAAAATTGGCTGTAGAAGAAAATAATCCACTAATATACAATCCTCCTTGGTTGTCTAATTCTATGTCCATTGCTTGGTCAGAATCTGGACCCCCTGCAGTTTTAATCCAAATTGGATTTCCAAGAGGATCTAATTTTCCAAAAAAAATATCCTTAGAATTTCCTGTTATGGTGGTATTTTTGATGGATGCTGAAATGTCGAAATTACCAGCAATGTATTTATTGCCCAACTGGTCAACTTTTACAGCTCTTATGGAAACCTGATATCCAGATGATGAGGAAGTAACTGTGTTTACAAAAGAAAAGCCTTGACTATAAGAAAAACTAGTAATCAAAAACGAAATTAAAACAGTAATTGTTATCAATGTATGATTCATATACTTTAAGCGTTTTTTAATTTCTGTAAAATAGGTATGTTTTTTACTATACTTATTTTTAATACAATAGATAAACAAAAAATTTCCTATAATTAATAAGTGTTTTTTTTGTTGAGTTTTTTTATTTTAAAGTTAAACAAAATTATAAAAAGAAATTGTAATAGTATTTATCAAATGATAAAAAAAAGTAAATTATTTTATGGATCCTCTCAACCTGCTTAAGCTCTGTTGAGTAATTCCTAGATAGGATGCAATATGATAGTTTAGAGCATATTTTTCAATTTCAGGATATTGATTTAAAAAAATTTTATATCTATCTAACGATGTAAGCTGTAATTGGTTTAGAATTCTTTTTTGTAAGCTAACAATATTTCGTTCTAAGTTTTTTCTGTGTATTGACTCAATTTTTGGAAATCTTAAAAATATATTATCAATTCCATCGATTACTGATGTTTCAATAACTTTTGAATCTGCAATACACTCAACAGTCTGAGTTGATTTTTCATCATTGAAAATGGCTATATAATCGCTAATCCAATTATTTTTTAATGCAAATTGTAAAGTATGTTCTTTTCCAAAGTTGTCAAATACGTAAGATCTAAGACAGCCCTCTATTACAAAATAGGTCTTATTTACAATTTGATTTTCCTTAATTAATACATCTCCTTTTTTTAACTTTTTAATGGTTGAAATTGATTGAGTAAACTTCTTAATTTCTGTAGTTAATTCAATTCGTTTGGATATATAATCAAAGAGTTGTTCCATTATTATTTTTCTTTTCAAATTTTATTTAATTTCTAACGTAATTTATTGTAAACAATAATGGGTTAAAGTAACAAAATGTTTAATTTTCTGTGGATATTAGTTGATATCTTTTTACTATCAATTACAAATTGTAATTTTAATAAGTTTAATTTTTCAAATATATAATGCAAAACCTTAAAAAAAAGTGGGGTATTAACTCAAATGTCCAAATTTTTCTAATTTTTATAGTTTTTGCCATTAATGGATCTTTCGCTTCATGGGTTGCAAGCCCTGTAACCTCTTTTTTTGGTATTGAAAAAGATTTGGTAGATCCAATTGTTTATTGGCCTCTAAGAATTGCACTTATTTTCCCTATTTATCAAATTACTTTACCCGTTACTGGCTTTTTATTTGGTCAGTTTAAGTTTTTTTGGGATTTTGAAAAGAAATTTTTATCTAGAATTGGTTTAGGTTTTCTTTTCAAAAAAGGGTAGAAATTCTTTGGTTTTCTATCCTCTTTTTTGTCTTTTGTGGTAAGTCTTATCACCCCTTGTCTGCGGTTTCTTATACTTCTTTTTAATAGTTCTTCTGTAGCTTCCACCTAAATTGGTCTTTAAGTTTTTCTCTTTCTTTTCGTGAAACCCACCCGCGAGCTCAATCTTTTTAGAGTTACGATTTTCATTTTTATTAAGTCCATCTTCCCCTCGCTCTTGCGCAATTAGTTCTAAGGAAATCTCTACTTCTTTAGGAAAATCAACTATTGGAATTTCATAGTTCATTAGTTCTTCAATCTTCTTTTTGAAAGGCTGCTCTTTTTCTGTAGAAAATAAGATAGTATTTCCTTTTTTTTCAGCTCTTCCTGTTCTACCAATTCTATGCATGTAGTTTTCTGGAAATTCAGGAGTATCAAAATTCACAACGTGAGAAATTTCATTTAAATCCAAACCTCTAGACATAACATCTGTAGAAATAAGAATCCTGTTTTTCCCAGAATCAAAATCTTCTATGGATCTTATTCTGTAGTTTTGAGACTTGTTGGAGTGAATTATGCAAGATTCGTGACCAAATTTTGGTTCTATTAGTTCAAATACTTTATCTGCCATTTTCTTGTTTGAGGCAAATACTAGTACTTTTTTAAATTCTTCTTGATTAGTTAGTAAATGAGAAAGCAAATTTATTTTCGTATTAAAATTCTCTACTTTATAGTATTGCTGAGATATATTGTCTAATGGAGTTCCACTTACAGCAATTGAAATTTTAACAGGTGAAATAAAAAAATTATCAATTAATGAATCTACATGACTGGTCATAGTTGCTGAGAACATAATATTTTGTCTTTTTTTTGGAAGAAGATCTAAAATATTTGTTATCTGAGTTCTAAATCCCAAATCGAGGATAACATCTACCTCGTCAATTACTAGCTTTTTCAGTCCTTTAACTACAAGAGATTGGTTTAGTATTAAATCGTATAATCTACCTGGTGTTGCAACTACAATATCGCAACCTTCGTATAGCTCAAAACTCTGTCTTTTTATATTTACTCCACCATATATGCCAATAGTTCTTACACTTAAGTATTTAGAAAAGTTTTCAATTTCTTCTTTTAATTGAATTACTAATTCTCTAGTAGGAACTAGAATTAATATTCTTGGGTTGGATTGTTTGGAATATTTGAGTTCTTCCAATAAAGGCATCATATATCCTAAAGTCTTTCCTGTTCCAGTCTGAGCTATTCCCAACATATCTTTACCAGAAAGAATAACAGAGAAAGATTGTTCTTGTATTGGAGTAGGAGTATTAAATCCTAAATCCTCAATGGCATTGTTAAGTTGTTTTCTTAAACCAAATTTTTCAAAGGAAGACATTGTCTTATTTTTTACAAAGCTAATATATAAAGTAAGAGTATTACCCTCTTAAATTTGAGCTATTGTTATTGTCACATCTATTTTTAAGATCATGAACAGCGTTTTCTGCTTTTTCAACAACTCTCATTCATTTTAGATTCATTTTTAAAAACTGATTACCTATTAAAAAAGATAAATTTTTCTTTAATAATTTTATTTAAAATGCTTATAATTAATTACTTAAGTTTATAATAAATGGTATTATTTATATAAACTAATTACTAAATAACTATAAAATTAAAAGAGTATCTATATCCTCTCTGTATCTTTTTAAATAGCTAAAAGATGGATTTGCTCTTCCAACAAAACAAGACTGGTTGTAACCATATTTTTTAATTACACTTAGTGCTTTTACACATTCTTCTTCGTTCTTCCCAAATCCAAACATAGAATGTCCGGGCTTTTCTATTAAATACCAATTACCATCTAGAGATCTTTTAGCAACTAATTTCTCTGGATCAAATGGTAGACAATCTTCTGAAGAGTTATTATAGCTATTTATTTCCTTATTTCCAATACCAGAACTATCAGACGACAATTGGTATTGCATAATAAGTGCATTTGTATTTTCTTCTCCAATAGAGTTTGTATAGTAACCCTCTCCACATTTACAAATAAATTTCGTTTGATAATGTTCCAATACAATTTTTGTTTTGTCAGCTTCTTCCAAATTTGGAAAGTAAAATAAATGTTCTTCTTCTTCATTTCTTAACTCCCATATACTGTCCATATTTTTTACTACCATAATATTAGATATTGATATACAATTGTCATCTACAATTGTGGATGCTTTTCTGTAGGTAGTTTTACTACAGGATATGAAATAGGAAGTTACTAAGGAAAGAATTAAAATGTAATTTTTTTTTTGGGTAATCATGAAGCTAATTAAACGAAATATTATCTTTTTAAAACTAATATTTAATAAATTTAAAAGGAAATTTTATTAACCAATACTTTTTTAGATAAATAAACGATAACAATAGTTTTCTGGAAAAGTTTTGTATTACAACAGTATAAAAGAGACTTTATATAAAATTCAGCAACAGAACTAAATTTTTTTAAATAGAACTAAATCATCATACCGATTCCAAAATTCTAATCAAAGAACTTACCAAGTCATTTAATAAACAATTGGAACTTAAAGAGCAAATTATAAAAAAAATTAAATCTACTCATAGTGGTGAAAAACTTTCATGGATAAAAAAATACAATTCACAATTTATTCACCCTTGGAAATAGCCATAAATGAAGACTAAAATTTTAAAAATACAGAATACTGAAATAAATTTCAGAAAGAGTTTAAAAGCAAGAAATATCTCTATTAGAATAAAACCTTTTGAAGGAGTTTTAGTGACAGTTCCTAGATTTTTATCTTTTAAAATAGCAAATGATTTTGTTGAATCTAAAATGAATTGGATTCAAAAGAATCTTCATAAAATAAAAAGTCAGGAACAATTACAAACCAATTTTGTTTTTGGTAGTGTGTTTCATACAAAATTCCATTCTTTTTTTATTGATTCCTCTTCAGAAATAAATAACACTTTTTTAAAAGAAAACAAATCCATAAAAATTTATATTTCTGATGAAAATGAAATTCAATCTATTGAAAATCAGAATTATATAAGAAATATAATTGAAAAAATTCTAAGAATAGAAGCCAAATCTTATTTGCCTAAAAGAGTAGATGAATTGGCAAAAAAACACAACTTTACATATCAAAAATTGGCAATAAAAAATACAAAAACTAGATGGGGAAGTTGTTCTTTTAAAAACAACATAAATCTTTCTTTACATTTAATGAGACTTAGAGAAGAACTTATAGATTATGTTATTCTTCACGAATTGGTTCATACCAAAGTTAAAAACCATAGTAGAGAGTTCTGGATGACTTTAGATATTCATTGTCCAAACTCCAAAAATTTGGATAGAGAATTAAAGAAATATAGTCTAAGAATTTTTTAATTGCTGTAAATACCCTTTATTAAAAGAGCTGCGCTTGATGGATTAGTAGCTAAAGGAATGTCATGAACATCGCACAATCTCATAAGCATTGAAATGTCTGGTTCGTGGGGATGTTTTTCTAACGGATCTCTAAAAAATATTACCATGTGGCAAGTTCCATCTGCAACTTTAGCTGCTATTTGGGCATCTCCACCTAGAGGACCGGAAAGTAGTGCAGTAACCTTAAAACCAGCTTTTTTGACTTTTTCTCCAGTTGTTCCAGTTGAGATTAACTCAATCTCATTTTTATGAAGAATATCAGCTTGTTCATTTAAAAATTGAACCATCTCAGCTTTTTTTCCGTCGTGTGCTATTATAGCGATTATCATAATTATTATTTGTGTTCAAAATTATAAACTATTTCTATTTCCTTTAGCTTTAATTGTTAATCTTTCTTAAACATTTTATAGTTTACCAGCTCCCTGTCTAATCAATACCAAATCATCAGAAGTACAGTCTATAATAGTTGATGCTACATTTTTTCCATATCCGTAGTCAATTACTGCATCTACATTATTTTCATGATTTTCAAATATTATCAATGGGTCTGTAGTGTATTTAACAATTTCATCTTCATCGTTCACACTAGAACATATTAAAGGATGATTTAATTCTTTAACAAGTGTTCTAATAAATCCATGGTTTGGAATTCTTATTCCAATTTCTTTTTTATTGGAATTAAATATTTTGGCAATATTATTATTTGCATTTAATATAAATGTAAACGGACCTGGAAGTGCATTTTTAAGAGTTTTAAAGGTCTTTCTATCAAAAGGCTTCGTATATTTAGAAATATCTTTTAAGTCTTGACAAATTAAAGAAAAGTTAGCCTTTGTTAATTTAATATTTTTGATTTTAGCCAATCTTTCGAGCCCCTTTTTGCTCCTTATACTAGTAGCAAAAGCATAGATTGTATCGGTGGGAATTACAATTAGACCGTCGTTGTTTAGAATTTTAATGATTTTTTGAATTACTCTTAAATCAGGATCTTTGGCAACAACATTGATAAGCATAATTATCTAGCCATTTACTTTTTTGAAATCGGCTAAAAATTTAGCTAAACCAATATCGGTAAGTGGATGGTTAAGTAAAGCTGTTATTGCGCTTAGAGGGCCTGTCATGACATCTGCTCCAATCTCTGCACACTGTATAATGTGCATTGGGTGTCTTACAGAAGCCGCTAGTATCTCGGTATCAAACATGTAATTATCATAAATCTCTCTTATTTGAGCAATTAAATCCATACCGTCTGTACTCACATCGTCTAATCTCCCAATAAATGGAGAAACATATGTAGCACCAGCTTTAGCTGCTAGTAAAGCCTGTCCAGCTGAAAATATTAAGGTGCAATTTGTTTTAATTCCTTTGTCAGAAAAATATTTAATTGCCTTTATACCATCTTTAATAATTGGTACTTTGACTACGATATTTGAATGTAGCTTAGCCAATGCTTCGCCCTCTTTCACCATTCCATCAAAATCTGTTGAAATAACTTCTGCACTTACATCGCCATCAACGATTTCACATATTTTTTTATAGTGATTAATAATGTTTTTAGAACCTGAAATTCCTTCTTTAGCCATCAGAGAAGGATTGGTGGTTACACCATCTAATATGCCCAAATCTTGGGCTTCTTGAATCATCTCTAAGTTTGCTGTATCAATAAAAAATTTCATTTGTTGGTTTTTAATTGGTTATTTGGTGAAAGTAATAATAATTAAAAAGTGCTAAAAAGAAATTTTTAAGTAATTGCTAACAATTAATTTGAAAATTTAACAAACTCACAAATACAAGTTTCATTATAGCTGCTGCATTTAAAAGAAACATTGCATTTATCCTTCCATATTTTCCCCATATTCACCACTGGTTTTAATCCAAACTTGTAATTTATTTTTCCTGCTGGCATTTTGTTTTTAATTTTCCATGCATAGGCAACTACCTTGTCTTTAGAATTTAAGAATTTTTGAAAATAGAAAGCCATAAGTTTTGTACCTATTTTTTTCTTTTGCCATCTCTTTTTAATAGCTATACAATCTATTACCAAATTTTTAACTTCTTTTTTCCCTTAAAAAAACCAATGATATTGTTTTTCTTTAAAGCAACTATTTTGACAATATCTTTATTTAAGAAATATTTTTCAGAATGATAACCTTTTCCAAATAAACAATTGGAAATTTCAATACATTGAGATAAATGATGAGGATTTAATTTCTTTATTTCTTTTATTTCTATGGACATTGCTGTCCAATAAGATACAAAAAAAAGGGCAAGCTACTCATATCGCACCGCTACAACCGTTTACCCTTGCTATGTTCCCATCCTGGGGGATTCAACAGGAGCTGGTCGTATGAGACTTGCCCAAAGCAAATGTAGAATATTATTTATGATTTAAGAAGATTTTTATGATAATTACTTTTATGAATGGTTCCGTGAACAAATCCATTAAGTTCAGCACCAAACAAGCCAGTATTTTCGCTCATAGAGGTATTGTTGTTTTTATCATATGTCCATTTCTTATCGGGATCAAATAACGTCATATTCGCACCATAACCTTCTTTTATAATAGGAACTTCATGTTGAAGGATTGTTCTCGGATTGATAGACATACATTGTACAATTTTTTCTAGTCCAATATATTCTTTAAGATAGGTTAGAGCTAATGGAAAGCAAACTTGTGTACTTATAGATCCAAAAGGAGACAAACTGAACTCTACATTAGTTCTTTCCTTTTCATTAGGTTGATGGTAAGATGTAATTACATCTATCGTTCCATTTTTAACTCCTTCTAAAAGTGCATTTCTATCTTCTTTTGTTCTATAAGGTGGAAGTATTTTAAACCTATTGTCAAATTGATTAATAATTTCATCGTCAAACAATAGATGAAAAATGGATGTTCCACAGCTTAAATTATTTTGAGTTTTTTTAGCAACTTCAATCTGTTTTAAGCTCTTTCTAGAAGATAAAATATTGAAGTGTAACCTTCCCTCATGGTATTTATTTATCAATAAATCTCTGTTGACCATGATCTCTTCTGATAAGTCTGGAATTCCTTCCAATCCTAATTTTGTTGAAACAACACCTTCATTTATTAGTCCGTTGGGTGATATTTTTTCTTCGTAAGGAAAAGAGATGATTAACCCATTAAAGTTCTTTACATAAAGCAATGCTCTAGAGAAAAGTCCGCTATTGTGAACTGGTCGCATATTGTCTGAAAAGGCCAGAGCTCCTGCATTGTACATGTCAAACATTTCTGCTAATTGTTCTCCTTTTAGTTCTTTAGAAATTGCTCCAAAGGGTACAACATCTATTCCAAAATCTTTAGTAGTGTTTTTACAGAAAAGAACTTCACTTTTTTTATCTCTTGCAGGTTCATAAGTAGGCTGTAGTCCTACACCTGTAAAACCACCAGATTTTGAGGAGAATAGACCGGATTCAAGAGTTTCTCTTTGTTCATTTCCAGGTTCTGGAAAATCTACTGAAAAATCGAAAAGACCAGGACAAACATGAAGATTTTCTTCTTGAATTGTTTCTGAATTATTTACCTCAATATTGTCTTCAATCTTAATAATTAATCCATTTTTTAAAAGTATGTCTTTCTTTGAGTTGTTAAACTCAGAATTGGGGTCTATTATATTTACATTTTTAATTAAAAGTGAAGACATATTAGATTAGTTTTTTAATTATTATGATTTCTAAAATTAGGCATATTAAACTTATAAAAATAAAATATATCCAATATTCTAAGTTCTTATTATTGTTTTTAATTAGTTCAGGATATTTATTTTGCTTAATGTCCCAATATTGAATTTTATCATTTAAATCTAAATTTTCAAGCTCCGCATTAAGTTCTTTTGAAGAAGAAAAAGCCATTTTGGATTCGCTTTTTGAATTATTTACTGAAAATCCACTTACCAAACTATCGTTGTTATATATGTAGTAGTGACCAGTGGATTCAATCATATCCTTAATATACAATGACGACGAACCAGAACTACTTGAAATTAAAGGATAAAAAGAGAAGGTTGGCTCGCTTAGATCATTGGTGATTTGTATATTTCCATTTTGTTGAATTGCTTGATTAATTTTGAAGTCCTCTAATTCATTTATTGAAATTTGACTAGTAATGTCGTTGGCAGACTTCTCTTTTATACGAAGAAGAACAGGAACAAATAAAGCATGTTGGCTAAAATTAGAATAATCCTTATTTAAATTGGAAGTGAAAAAATAAAAGTCATTGTTCTTGTAGGAATATTTACTAAGTAAGGGCTCTGTGTTGCTTAAGTTTATATAATTAATTGGATTGTATAAGTTTTGAATTTTAAGATACTTGTTAAAGTAGGGTAGATCTAAATTTTCATTATAATTTGAAAAAATATTTTTAAAAAAACTTAAATCTATAGATTCAATATCTAATTCTAGTTTTAAGTTTTTTAATTCAGAATTTTTAATGCCAAGTATTTTATATAAATCTTCGTAATCTAAATCTTCGTTCAATGAAGGGAAAATTAATATGCTTTTTCTTTTAGAGGAGCTTGAAAACAGTTGTAGGGTCTTTTTATCAATTTTTGATAACTCATTTAAAATAACAAGTTCTGCGTTTAAATCTTGATTAGTAATCCCATTATTAATATCTATATTTTTATAATTGGTTTTCTCAACATACTTAAATAGTGTTTCTATAGATTTATTGGATTTGTTTTCACCTTGGTGAACATTAACTATAGAAAATTTCTCTTCTAGCATATAAGAAAAGAAATACTTATCGTCAAATAATAAATCGTTATTAGCAGGATTTATCAAGCTAATTAATCCTGATTTAATTCCTTTTTCATTAACTGAATAATCAAATTTAATTTCTGCAGACTCCTTGGGATTAATTTTATTAAAAGATTGGTTTAAAACCTCACCATT
>CALKFX010000049.1 GCA_938084875.1 uncultured Flavobacteriales bacterium
GGATTAGACTTAATCCCTCCACTTAAAAATATTTTCTCACTTGGTTGGTATTCTATTGCAGCTAAAAAGGAAGCTGGATAAAATATATTTTTTTCAACTCCTGTGTGTAGGGTTAATTCATTTGAAAATTTATATCCTGCAGCAAGCTGAATATTAGTTGCTAATCTTTCATCGTCAAAATTGGAAAGTTTGGTGAAAGTGGGATTTTTAATGCAAATGCCAAGTTGTAGCTCATTAGATATTTTTGAAGAGAAACCAATGTCTGTAGAAATAACAGATTTTTTATTGTAATAATCTCCTGCATTAATCATAAAATAATTTAATTTAATTCCACTTTGAATATTTTCTCCTAATTTTTGAGAATAGCCAAATCCCACATTGTGCATTTGAAGATGCTTGTTTCCATTGGTAGAAAAATTCATGCCGAAAGCTCCTTTCTTAGTTGGTAATCCAAATACAATACTAGAGGTTGTAAAATCTTTTACCAGGAATGGTTGAAAGCTACTTATACTAAGTTCAGGCTTTTTGATTTTAGAAAGCTGACTTATATTGTTATTTATACTCCAAATATCTTCATTATTAACATTTAGCCCAGACATTGAAGTGCTTAAGGCACCGCTGTTTTGAAATATTTGCCCCTTTGCATTAAAGTGACAGATTATAATTAAAGAAATTATCCAGTGGTAATTCATCAATTTAATTTACAAAATATTATCACTATTTATCATTAGTGAATGGTGAAAGCAAGATATTTTATTGTCTTTTCTAAATCAAGCCATTTTTTCTCGTAAAAAGTTTTAATAAAAAGAATTTTCTTTAGTTCTTGGGAGTTCTCATAAGATTCTTTGTAAACATTTGCTATATTTTTCAACAATTTAAAATTATTTGATTTTATTTCTTCAAGAGTAAAATCATAAAGTAAGTCACTGTCAGTTTTTAAATGAATAACTCCATTAATTTTTAAAAATTCTAGATACCTATCGGTAAATAATTTTGAGGATAACCTTTTTTTTGGTTTTTTTGGTTGTGGATCTGAAAATGTTAACCATATCTCATTTACTTCATTTTCACCGAAAAACTTGGTTATAAAATCTACTTTTGTTCTTAGAAATCTAACATTGTTTAGACCTTCGTCTAAAGCAGTCTTTGCACCTTTCCATATTCTAGCCCCTTTAATATCTATTCCAATAAAATTTTTTTTGGGATAATCTTTTGCAAGTGCTACCGTGTATTCTCCAGCACCACACCCTAATTCCAGAACTATAGGGTTATTATTATTAAAAACTGTGGACCAGTTTCCTTTTAAGTCATCGTCATTAGAATGGAAATTTATCTTTGGTTGAATAACATTTCCAAAGTTCAATATTTGAGAAAATCTTTTAAGCTTATCCTTTCCCATCTACATCAAATTTCCCGCTTCTAGGAATAATCTCTGTTTTTTCACCAAAAAATTCCGCAAAATCTCTCATTGCATTTGCCAATTGGTCTTCACTTGTTGCTTTTTCATAAGAGTTAGCAAGTGTCATTAGGGTTTGAAACATCATCTTATTCATTTCTTCAACGGACATTTTTTTTGTCCATAAATCAAGACTAAAAGTTTCATTTTTTTGGGCATTCCACAAGTAGATAAGCGCAGCAGAAGCCTTTTCACTTTGTCCTTTCCCCTGGGAAGAGTGCCACTCTAACTCCTCAGGAATTAAATTCTCATCCATAATTACGTCAACTGAGAATTTTTCTTTTTTAGATGTTTTATTTTGGGTCATAGCTATTTAATAGTTTTTGAATATTTTTCTCTTTTAATATTTCTTGAATATTTAGTTCAGAGCTTTTTGCAAAATCTTCAATTATTCTGCTACCTAGCCAAATCCCTATATTTGAAGGAGAATCTTGACCAAAATTCTTGGTGAATGGACCAGGATTAAAGAAATAACTTATTTTTTTTGGATTTTTTTCATAAAGAAGTTCATGATCTACAATATATTGCCATATATATTTTTCATTCTTTTGACACCAGTCTAATTCTTTCTTAGTATATCTAAATTTATTCTCTTTTTGTTCGTCTGGCAAAATTAAGTCCATCAAATAAGTAATTTTACCATAGGAGATAGCTTTGCTTAGTAAATCATCTCCTAAGTACTGGTAATGATGGGTCATTAAATATCCAAATAAAACATCTGATACAATATATTTTTTGTCCATTTTGTCTTTGATATATTGCGGTAATGATTCGTTAGGTAAAAGTTTAGTAACTCTGTTTTCTGGACCCAAATACATATCCAATCCAATCCATATTATGGAGTCAAACTCGTGAACATCGGCATTAAATAATGAGAAAAAGGTTCCGATTTCCATCTTTGGATAACGATAGTTAAATAAATTTTCACATCTATTTAATCCTTTGGCAATTTCTATTTTATAATTGTCAAAGTCTGGGAACTCTTTCTGTATTTCTATAAGAAAACTCCTAATAGTGCTATCGTTAACAAAACTCTTTAAATTTGATTTTACTTTTTCTGGTAATCTGGAAACTAAAACATCTTCTTTTTTTCCAGCTCTAATCATATAAGCATAAAAATTTTGATAAAGCTGAGGGTGTTTTATAAAATGTTGGTGAATTTCATCAATATTTTTAGTGTTTAATAAAACTTGATCTAAGCGAATTGTTTTAAAATTTCGCCACTTGTCATCTTTTAATTTGATTTCTCTTTTGTTGGAACTGCATGATGAACAAGCCAATAATAGAGTTACAATATAAATATGTATTAAATGTTTCAAAGCTTGTGCAAAAGTAAAATTTGTTGGTGATTTTTTTTTTAAGTTTGTATAAATATAAACCAATGAATAAATTATTACTATTTCTGTTCTTTTATTTGCCGTTAGCATCTCAAATTAGTTCTCAAAGCAATGATCCAATTGTAGAAAATACAGAACTAAGGAAAGTTAGATTTGGTTTGTATGGTGAAGGTGCTCTTTGTTGGCTAACACCAGATAAACAAAAAAATTATTCTAGAGGAAATTTAGGATTAGGTTTAGGTTGGGGGCTAGATGTTGAAATAAATTTTAATTCTACAACTACACTAAGGACAGGATTAAACTTATCAACTTTTAATGCTGGGATTAATTATTATGACGATAATCTTGACGCGATTCACGAGACCTTTTATGTCTTAAGTGTTGATGATGATTTTGTAACTTGGCTTGAAGATTCACCTCCACCAAATGGTGATTTATATCAACTGCTTCATAGAAAGTATTCAATAAGCTATGTTAATATTCCTTTCGTCTTAAAGTTAAAAACCAATGAAGTAGGTTACTTTACTTATTTTGGTGAATTTGGAGGAACTATTGGCTTAAAGACAGGCGCTTTGGTAGATGATAGAATTATCCCTTTTACTTATAATTCCGATACTTTAAATCCTCTAATTAATGAATCTTTTGTTTTAGAAGATATTGACATAAGTAAAGGTACTCAACCTGTTCGTTTTGGGCTTAATTTAGGTGCTGGAGCCGAGTATAGCCTATCTGGAAGCACTTCTCTTTTCTTTCAACTGAATTGGAATTACTTCATAACTAACCAGTTAACAAAAGAGAGTAACGAAGATTTTTTAAGAAAACAAGAAAATGGTGTTTTTGTTCCAGTAGGAGTAAAATCATTTCCTGGAAATATTGTTTTATCTTTTGGTATACTTTTTTAATCCTCCTTCAACACAGCTTTTTTATTTATAAATCCTTTTTACATTTGCCTTGTGAACTTAAAAAGTATAGAATCTCATATAGTAAATTGGTTATTTGATTATTCTAAAAAATCTGGCTTAAATGGTTTTGTCGTTGGTGTGTCTGGAGGAATTGACTCTGCAGTAACATCTACCTTATGTGCTAAAACAGGCTTAAACACTATAGTTCTAAATATGCCAATTCATCAAAAGTCTAATCAATTTGAT
>CALKFX010000050.1 GCA_938084875.1 uncultured Flavobacteriales bacterium
GATCCATATGTAAATGCTGAAGGTTCTGGAACTAATAGTTACAACCAAATTGGTGCATTTAATCAAGCAGGAATCAACTTCTTTGTAGGGTTGAATTTGAAGTTCTAATTAAATATTTATTAATTTAAATGAGCTAGACTTAGTTTCTCTATCTCTTAAAGTCTATTTTTTCTTTTGCATCGGATTGCTAGAAGGTCTATCTCGTCTGTTTTTGTACTTGTAAAGCTCAAACTTAGATGCTTCTAATTGCTGAGGCCAAAAATTATTAGACCTATCTGTATCTGCAGTTTCCATAAATGGATCTAATTCAATCTGAGTTACCTCTTTATCAAAAGCAAATACTTTAGATATTTCTAAATCATTCTTTTTCCAAATTTCTGCAGGTATTTTTATTAGCTTATTTGAATTGTCTTTAAACGAGAAGTTTAATATAATTGGCATCACAAGTCCTCCAATATTTGAAAATTTAATTTCGTAAAAGTGTTGATTTTTCTTCAATATTTCTTTTTCGTCTTCGTTTAGATTCTTATTGAATTTTTCATATTTCTTAATTTCTTTTTCTGTTGCTTTGTACCTGTCATAGCTCGTGTAAAAATCCTCTAATCCTTTGTCTATTTCTCTGTAAGTAACAATATCTTTATTTCTTTGATTGGATATATCCTTATTGTAAACTTCCACAAAATCCATCTTACTTTCTTTTTTATTAGTTACTGGATTTTGGTCGTTTATTCTGTAATACTTTACTTTTTCTAATCCAATATCTACATGGTCTGTCGAATAAAACCAACCTCTCCAGAACCAATCTAAGTCTACAGAACTCGCATCTTCCATGGTGCGAAATAAATCTTCAGGATTAGGATGTTTAAACATCCATCTATTGGAATACATCTTAAAAGCATAATCAAATAGTTCTCTTCCCATGATAGTTTCTCTTAATATATTCATTGCTGTTGCAGGTTTACCATAGGCATTATTACCAAATTGATGAATAGATTCACTATTGGTCATAATTGGGGAAATTCTATCTTTATCGCCTTTCATGTAATTAACAATTTTATAAGCAGGCCCTCTTCTAGAAGGATATCCTTTTTCAAATTCTTGTTCTGTTAAATATTGTAAGAATGTATTTAAGCCCTCATCCATCCAAGTCCACTGTCTTTCGTCAGAGTTAATTATCATAGGAAAATAATTATGTCCAACTTCATGAATAATAACTCCAATCATTCCATATTTTGTTCTTTCAGAGTAGGTTCCATCTTCTTCTGGTCTTCCGCCGTTAAAACAAATCATAGGATACTCCATTCCAATCCATTTGGTATGTACAGAAATTGCAACTGGATATGGGTAGTCAAAAGTATATTTGGAATAACATTTTAAAGTATGTGCAACTACTTTGGTACTGTATTGTTCCCATAAGGGATTGCCTTCTTTGGGATAAAAAGACATTGCCAAAACATCTTTAGAAGCTTGTTTAACAACCATTGCATCCCAAATAAATTTTCTCGATGAAGCCCATCCAAAATCTCTGACATTTTCTGCTTTAAAGTGCCATACTTTCATAGACTTAACTACACTTTTTTCATTTTTAATGGCTTCTTTTTCATTTACAATAAAAACTGGCTCTTTTTCACTTTTTCTTGCTTTTTCCAATCTTTCTAATTGTTCTTGTGTTAATATTTCATTTGCATTCACTAATTCTCCTGTTGCAGCCACTACATGATCGGAAGGAACAGTAATTTTCACATCATAATCCCCAAATGGAAGTGTGAATTCACCACTTCCTAAAAACTGCTTATTTTGCCATCCCTCGGTATCGTTATAAACACACATTCTAGGGAAAAATTGAGCTATAGTGTATAGGTAATTTCCATCTTTTTCAAAATACTCATATCCAGATCTTCCACCTTGAGTTCTGTGATTATTTATAGTATACCACCAGTCAATTTTGAATTTAAATGTTTCACCAGATGCTAAAGGTTTAGGTAAATTAATACGCATCATTGTTTGATTGATTGTGTATGATAATTTACTGCCATCAATATTGCTAACGTTTGTGATATTAAATCCACCTTCAAAAGGTTTGTCGTTGTAAGTCTTATCAAAACGATCTTTAGAAGTTCTTTTTGGAATTCTGTCTGTTGTAATATCTGGAGTTTTAGAGTCTGCAGCACGCATGTTTTGATCTAATTGCACCCACAAATACGTTAAATTATCTGTAGAATTATTGTGATACGTAATGGTTTCCTTACCAGTGATTTTTTGGTTTTCATCATCTAAAACAATGTCCATAACATAATCAACTTTTTGTTGAGTATATTTAATTCCAGGTGCTCCAGAAGCCGTTCTTTGGCTGTTTGGAGTAGCGTGATCAAGTTGTTTGAACTTGTTCTGATTTGTGTGTCCTTGTTGTGTTTTTCTTTGCTGTGCAAAAGAAGAAGCTGCAACAAATACTAGTGAGAGAACTAGTAAACCGATTTTTTTCATAATGTTGGGTTTTGTTGAATTAGTTATTAATATTTTAATTTGCCTGACTGTTCTTTTTTAGTAAGTAAAACACTTTTATGTTTTTTATTTACTTTAGATTTTATTAGATTTTGTTGTTCAGGAAAATGTTCTAATAAAATAGTATTGTTTATGTCTATTTCTTTAAGTAAAGCTACATCTTTTATTTCTAAGTAAAAGAAAACAACATCACCATCATATTCTTTTCCTAAATACTTAAAGTCATATGATTTGTTATCAAACTTAAATTGCACGTTTTTTTGTAAATATTCAAAAAAGTATGTATC
>CALKFX010000051.1 GCA_938084875.1 uncultured Flavobacteriales bacterium
CCAGAATTTCATTTTTATTTACCAAAATATCTTTTAATTAATAAAATTGGAAACTTAAGAAAACACATTAACCCAGTAACCGAATTCACAGGTGCATTTAATATTCAAGACAGACCAGATTATTACAGAAGAAACCAAGAACTTTCTTTCGGATGGGTTTTTCATGAAAATAAGACAACAACTTGGCATATTAATCCACTTTTAATTTCTATTGTAGATATTGAAATTAACAGTGACTTTCAGACTCAGATTGAGTCTTATAATGACCAATATATTCTTTCTAGTTTTCAAGATCATGTTGTTGCAGGTGGAGTATTTTCATTTGAGTACAATGGTCAAAACTTAAGTTATAATTCTAATTCTCTTTATTTTAAAACTACATTTGAATCTGCTGGAGGGACCTTGTTTAATTTTCATGAGTTAATTAATAAGGATAAAAATTCCCTTACCGATAGTTATGATTTTTTAGGAATAAGGTATGCTCATTTTCAAAAAGCTACATTAGATTTAAGGTATTACCAAGGATTATCCGATCGTTCAAAAATTGTATATCGTATTTATTCTGGAGTTGGAATTCCAAAGAAAAACTTAAGTGACGCTCTTCCATTTGAGAAGAGTTTTTTTGCTGGTGGTTCAAATAGTCTTAGGGCTTGGCGCGCAAGGTCATTAGGTCCCGGTAGTTATTTCGAAGATTCAACAAGATTTGATAAGATCGGGGATATAAAATTTGAAGGTAATGTAGAGGCACGTTTTCCGATTTCAAAATGGATAGAAGGTGCTTTTTTTGTGGACTTTGGAAATATTTGGTTAGTTGGCTACGATTCATTACGTCCAGAGGGAAAGTTTAATTGGAATAATGTGATGGATGATATTGCTATTGGTACTGGATTTGGTTTAAGATTAAACTTTGAATTCTTTATCTTAAGAGCAGATCTAGCAATTCCTTTTAAAAATCCAGGAATCCCAGATAATGAAAACCAATGGATTTTTAAAAGTGAAAATAAAGACCATTTCACCCCTTTGTTAAACCTAGGAATTGGCTATCCTTTCTAAAAAGTTTTATTTGTCTCAACCATCAATTTTTATAGATTTGTTTGAGAAATATAATTTTAATAAAAATCTATAATAAAAATTACAATAAATGAGTTTGATAAAGCCAGGGGTTGCTACAGGAAATGAAGTACAAGAAATTTTTAAACTAGCCAAAAGTAAAGAGTTTGCTCTTCCAGCAGTTAATGTAATTAGCTCTAGTAGTATAAATGCTGTTTTAGAAACCGCAAAAGAATTAAATGCCCCTGTTATAATTCAGTTTTCTAATGGTGGAGCAGTTTTTAATGCAGGCAAAGGTTTAGATAACGAAAATCAATCTGCAGCTATTGCTGGCGCTATAGCGGGTGCAAAACATGTTCATACTATGTCCAAGGCTTATGGTGTTCCTGTTATTTTGCATACTGACCACTGTGCAAAAAAACTTCTTCCATGGTTAGATGGATTAATTGAAGCTAGTGAAATAAATTTTAAAGAAAAAGGTTATCCTCTTTTTAGTTCTCATATGATCGATCTTTCAGAAGAGTCTATTGAAGAAAATATGGCTATATGTAAAAAATATTTGGAGAGAATGTCTAAAATAGGAATGACGTTAGAAATAGAATTGGGAATTACTGGTGGTGAAGAAGATGGAGTTGATAATACAGATGTTGACGATTCTAAGCTTTATACTCAGCCTGAGGAGGTTGCATATGCCTATGAACAGCTTATCCAAGTTAGCGAAAAGTTTACTGTTGCTGCTGCATTTGGAAACGTTCACGGTGTTTACAAACCAGGAAATGTCAAACTAACTCCAAAAATTCTCAAAAATTCTCAGGAATTTATTTCAAAAAAATATAATCTAGAACACAATTACATAGATTTTGTTTTTCATGGTGGTTCAGGATCATCTGTTGAGGAAATTAGAGAAGGAATTAGTTATGGAGTAATAAAAATGAATATCGACACTGATTTACAATATGCTTATATGGAAGGAATAAGAAATTATTTTAATGATAAATCTCAGTACCTGAAAACACAAATTGGAAATCCTGATGGAGAGGATGTTCCCAATAAAAAACATTACGATCCTCGGAAGTGGGTAAGGGAAGCAGAACTAACTTTTAAAGATCGATTAAAGCAAGCATTCAAAGATTTAAATAATTTCAATACCCTATGAGTGAACAAGCCCAAAACCCTTGGTTTAAAAGAAAGCTTAAAGGCATAATAACACCAAGTAGAGAAAAAAAAGAAACTCCGGATGGTTTCTGGTATAAAACTCCTTCAGGAGATGTTATTGAAAAAACAGAACTAAAAGAAAACTTTTTTGTTACTCCAAAAGAGGGCTATCATGTAAGAATTGGTTCAAAAGATTATTTTGATATAATTTTTGATGACCAAAAGTTTACCTTAATAGCAGATAATTTAACTCCAAAGGACAAGCTGAAATTTGAAGACAAGAAAAAATATAGCGATAGAATTAAAGAATCAAAGAAAAAAACTGGTCTTAATGATGCCATGCGAAGTGCCTATGGAAAAACATCTGGAGAAGGCATTGTGGTAGCTTGTATGGATTTTTCATTTATTGGAGGTTCCATGGGAAATGTGATGGGTGAAAAAATTGCTAGATCTGTAGAATATGCGATTGAAAAAAAATGTCCATTTATGTTAATTTCAAAATCTGGAGGAGCAAGAATGATGGAGGCAGGCATATCTTTAATGCAAATGGCAAAAGCTACAGCAAAACTTACCCAGCTCTCTAAAGCCAAATTACCTTATATTTCTTATTTAACCGATCCAACAACTGGTGGAGTGACAGCTTCTTTTGCAATGCTAGGAGATTTAAACATTGCCGAACCAGGAGCTTTAATTGGTTTTGCTGGACCAAGAGTTATTAAAGAGACTATAGGAAAAGATTTACCAGAGGGTTTTCAGACAAGCGAGTTTTTATTAGAGAAAGGTTTCTTAGATTTTATAGTCGACAGAAGAGAACTTAAAACAAAATTAGTTCAGCTTATTAAGCTTTTTAAAAATTAGACATCATTATCAACTTTTAGTTATTGCTCCTTCATTATAAGGTTTCTAATTCTGTATTGTTACAAATCTTTATTTTTAACTTATCTACTTTTCGCTTAATAATTTATATATTTCTTAACTTTGAGATTCAAAGTTAAATTTTATTCATGAAAAATAATCAGCCAGAAAATGATTTGGGTCTCATAAAAGACTTAATGGAAAAATCAACTAAGTTTTCTAACTTATCGGGAATAGCAGTATTTTTTACTGGTATATTGGCTATGATTGGTGCATCTTTTGTTTATTTTGACATTGGATTTTCAGTTAGCGAATTAGATATTTCATATGCTCAATTAATAAGTCAAAATGGAGAACCTGAAGATCTTTTCTTAAAACTAAAACTTTTAGTTCTCATTGCTTCTTTAATTTTAATTTCCTCTTTATTAATTCTTTATTTAACAGCCCTTAAAAAGTCAGGTAAAGAAGGAATTCCACTTTTAAATTCTTCTTTTTCAAGAACCCTTAAATCTTTATTTATTCCAGTATTTTCAGGCGGAATTTTTTGTTTGCTACTTATAAATCATCATATGTATGGTTTAGTTGCACCCGCAACTTTAATATTTTATGGGCTAGGTCTAGTTAGTTCAAGTAAATTCAGTTACAATGAATTGGAGTTTTTAGGTTATTTTGAGTTATTATTGGGATTTATTGCATCCTTTTATATTGGAAGTGGTCTTTTATTTTGGATTATTGGATTTGGAGTATGTCACATAGTTTTTGGATTACTAATCCACTTCAAATACGATAAAAAGTAAATGGAAGGTTACGGTCTTTTGAATAAAGCTTTTGATTCAAGGGTTAGATTGGGGTTAATGTCAATTCTGTCTGTTAATGAATGGGTGAGTTACAAAGAGATTAAAAATCTTTTAGACTTAACTGATGGCAATTTAGCAAGTCATATCCATGCACTAGAGAAAATTAATTTCATTGAAATTAAAAAACAATTTATCGGAAAAAAGCCTCTAACAACCTACAGAGTTACCAATATTGGTAAAAATGCTTTCAAAGAGCATATCTCAGGATTAGAAAAACTCATAAATAATTAAATTTCATAGGTAATTATTTTGTAACTTGACACAAAAATTATTTTATTAGCAAAAAAATCAAAATGAAAAGTTTATTTACAAACCTATTTTTAATATCATTTGCCTTTGGAGTTACTTCTTGTTCTTCATCTTCAGATGAAAAAAATTCACAAGAAGCTGTTGAAGTAGTAGCAGAAGAATTAGTAGAAGAAACAACTAATAATAATGTCTTTTTTCAGATGCCAACTCCAAACGAGCTTTTTGCAGTTTTAAAAAACAATGATGCTCCTTTCAATAAAGAAATTTTAAACGACGTTTCTAATACAGAAAAATATCTTACTAAATTTTCCAAAGCATTAAATTTTGGTGTTTTTACTGCAGATTTAGCATACGCAACAAGTAAAGGAAGTTTTGAAGATGCATCTTCTTTATTTGGTGTTATTAAAAATTTATCCAAAGATTTGGAGATTGAGAATGCAATTGATCAAGTAATTTTCGAAAGATTAAAGGAAAATTTAGATAATTCAAATGCAGACTCTTTATTTTATTTGTCTAATGAAACGTATTACAGTGCTTTTTCCTACCTAGAAGAAAATGATCGAAAAGATGTATTAGCAATGATTGCAGTAGGTGGATGGATAGAAGCTTTGAATATAATTTTAAATTTAGAGCCATATAGCGAGGATTCAGAAATATGTCAAAGAATCGCAGACCAAAAATTAACATTAGAGAGTTTATTAATCTTTGTATCTGATATTGAAAATGATAAACTTACAGATTTGGTAAATGATTTAGCTGTTATAGAAGAAATTTTCAATCAAGATTCAGAGGATTCTAATGACGAATCTAATGAAACAGAGGTTGTTAATTCGACGAATGAAGATGGAATCATGGTATTCGGAGGAGGTAATTCAGTAACTCTTAGCAACTCTCAGTTTGACCAATTAAAAAGTACTGTAATGGATTTGAGAACTTCAATTGTAGAAGGAAACTAATTTAAATTTATTAAAATGAAAAGAATTAATTTTTTAACAATAATTTTTTTAATGGCAATGCCGTTAACTGATTTTGCTCAAAGCCATAGAGAGTGTTACAATACTGTTTCTTATTGTGAAACAGACAGAAAAGAAGGATTTACTAAAAACATGCAAAGTTTAAGTGGTGCTTTTGAACAGGGAGATACATCTGAAGTACAGATAATAGTCTACAAAAATATGGAATACAGAATTTCTATTTGTTCCCCATCTAATCCCGAGTTTTTAGGTAAATTTCAATTTAAAATTTCAGAGGATATTAACAAAGGAGTTTGGGAGGAAACTACCATTTATGTAGACTCTACTTACGAAGACGAGAATTATGATACTCAGACTGTAAAAGTACCTAAGGTTCAAAGAAAGAGAGTTTACGAAGTAACTGAAAAAGTAAGATACGATAATACAGATGACGAAATGAGCCAAGATTTTGTTTTTACATCTAACAAAACAAGAAAGCTCAAAGTTAAAGTTTATGTCCCAAAAGCTGAAGGTGAGGAAATGTCTTCTGGACTTTCTGGTAGTAGTTATGCTTGTGTCGGTCTTCTCATTGAACACCAGCCTGGTGTCATCTCAGGTTTTAGTAGATAAACTTTGTTGATGGTTTTATGAAAGATATTATTAAAACCAAAAAACATGCTTTAATTCTATCACATCAAGGTCCAGATGGTGATTCAGTTGGTTCGTCTGTTTCTCTTAGTTTGTATTTAAATAAAATTGGAATTGAAAACAAGATTATTTTTCCCGACATATATCCAAGTTTTTATTCTTGGGTAAATGGTATTGAAAATTCAATTATTGCATCAGAAAATTTAGATTTGCTTAACGAACTATTTGATAAATCAGATTTAATATTCTGTTTAGATTTCAACCATAGAAATAGAGTAGGTGCTAATTTGAGTCCATTTCTATTTAACACAATTGATAAACATGTAATCGTTATAGATCATCATACAAATCCCGAAAATTTTGGAAATTCTGAAATTATTGATACCAATGCTTCATCAACTTGTGAATTGGTATATAATCTAATTAAATCCAATGGTGATATTAATCTTATTGATATTCCTATTGCCGAATCTATATATATAGGCCTCATAACAGATACAGGTTCATTTAAGTATTCTTCTGTTTCTTCTTCAACACATCTTATTGCCTCTAAGCTTAAGGAAATAGGATTGAATCATGTAGATATTCATAATAATATTTTTGATCAAAACTCTGTTTCTAAAATCAATCTTTTAGGATATGCTCTACAAAAAATTAAGCTGGATGAAAGATGTTCTTTGGCTTATCTTGTGCTTTCTAAAAAAGAATTAGAACAGTTTAATTTTCAAAAAGGAGATTCTGAAGGTTTTGTTAACTATTGTCTTTCTATCAAAAACATTAAAAATGCTATTTTTTTAAGAGAAGATTCAAATCTTATTAAAATTTCTTTCAGATCTAAAGGAGGGGTAAAGATGAACGAATTCTCTCAAAAGTATTATGGAGGAGGAGGTCATCAAAATGCAGCAGGTGCAGCTGTTGAAAGTAACGATATTGATACTGTTACAAAAAAATTAATTGAAAATTTTAGATCCTTTTGTTCCGTATAATATTTATAGCTGTTTTGTTCAGTATTTTATTCTCTTGTAAAAATAATAATGAGAATTTTCAGGAAGATGATTCCTTAGGTGTTTTTGATAAGGAGTCTTCTATAAAAATGAATAAGTCGTGGTTGGTTGATGAAGTTTTTAAAATTGATCAGTATTGTTTAAGACAGGGTTGGGAAATGCTAAATTCTGAAAGTGGCCTTAGATATAAAATTTTATATAAAAGTAATTCTGGTATTAAAGCTTATGAAGGTAGTGAAGTAATAATAGCTTACGACATTAGATTAATGGATTCCTTTCAGACCAAATGTTATAATTCAGATTCGAGTGGTCTTGCGAAGTTTAAAGTTGAACATTCTACTATTGAAACTGGTATTCATGAAGTTGTAACCTATTTAGAAAAGAACGATAGTGCTTTAGTAATTTTACCTCATCACATAGCTCATGGAATTTCTGGAGATTCTAAGCTTATTCCACCTTTATCAACAGTTTTATACTTTATTAAGATTATAGATATTGAATAAAGCTATTTTCTTTTATATCATATTTTTTTTTCTTTACGGTTGTAATGAAAAAAGTAATTCATTTATTAAAACTGACAATGGCTATTTATTACATTTTCATGAGATTTCTGGAGATACCAATCATGTAAATAAAGGATGTATAGTCAATTTGAATATAATTGCTAAAGATGCTAACCAAAAAATTATTTTTTCTTCTAAGGAAAACGGTTTAGATGGGGTTTCTTCCTTTTTCTACGACTCCACTATTTTAAAATCTGCTTTGAATTCTATTTTATTAAAGACTTTTAAAGGAGATAGTTTGTCATTTTATATGAAATCTTCCGATTTTTATAAGAGTTTATTTGGTGAAAATTTTTTAAATAGAATAATTATAGATACCTCTTTATTAAAAGTAGACTTAAAGGTTTTGGGTTATTTTAATTTTCAAGAGCAAATAGATTATGAAAAAAAACTTGAAAAATCTGCTCAGAATAAAGAAGATTCAATATTGAATCTTGCAAAAAAATCATGGGACAGTAAATTTCTTAATATTTATAAAAGTCGTGGTTTATATGCTATTAAATTATCTTCTAATGATTCTTTAAATTTTTATAGAGATTCTATTAAAAATGAAATTATAATCGGATATACCTTAAAGGAAATTTCAGGACGTGTAATTTATGAAACAAGCTATTTAAAGCCAGAAATATATGATAGAAGCAAAGAGGGACAATTATTGAAAGGGTTTGAAATTCTTGTAGGTAATTTTCAAAAAGGAGATTCAATTATTGCATTGATTCCATCCAATCTTTTATTTGGAAAAAACGGTTCATTTATTAACCAGATTCCTCCTTTCACCCCAATGAAGGTTAATTTAAAAATAAATTAAAATTTATTCAAATATGAAAATAGTAGGTTTTTTCTCTAGAATAATTTTACTGTTAGATAATTCATAGACACTTTTAGTAATAATCTTTTCACTTTTTCCAGTTATATCAATAGCAATGCTTATTCTTTTGTTTTGAGGTTTTAGTTGTTTTATTAAATCTTCTAGAACTTTTTGATTTCGGTATGGTGTTTCAATAAAAATATGTGCTCCAGATTTTTTTTGAATAATATTTATTTCTTTTATTCTATCTTTTTGTTCAATAGGTAGGTAGCCATGGAATTTAAACTCTTGGCCATTTAACCCGCTA
>CALKFX010000052.1 GCA_938084875.1 uncultured Flavobacteriales bacterium
TTGGGACACTACTTTTGCCTAATATTTCTTTTTTACATATGTAGAGAGTAGTTCCTGCAGGTCCCATATTTTTTTGAGCTCCAGCATAAATCAAGTCAAAATCTTCAATATTTATTTTTCTTGAAAATATGTCTGATGACATATCACAAGCAAGAGGGATTTCACCAGTGTAAAAGTTTTTAATTTGTGTCCCGAAAATGGTATTGTTGGAGGTCACATGGAAATAATCAATGTTGTTTTTAAGAGAATAATCTTTTGGTATGTAATTAAAATTTTTGTCTTCAGAGGAAGCAATTGTAATTGAATTGCCCATAAAAGAAGCTTCTTTTGCTGCTTTTTTGGCCCATGCTCCTGTCACTAAATATCCACCAGTTTTGTTTGCACCCATTAAGTTATATGCTGCTGTTAGAAATCCTAAACTTGCTCCACCTTGTAAAAATAAAACTTCATAACTATCTGGAACATTTAAAACTTCCCTTACAAGTTGTCTGGCTTCTTCCATTACAGCGACAAAATCAGCGCTTCTGTGAGAAATTTCAATTAGCGAAAGACCAGATTCGTTAAAATTTAAAATACTTTCAGCAGATTTCTCAAATACTTCGTTGGGAAGAATACAAGGGCCTGCACTAAAATTGTGGACTTTTGACATATCTAATTTTTAGTTGGTAAAATTGTAAAATAAAATCTAGTGAATTGAAGTGTTTAATCTTAATTTATTAACTTTTTTCAAGCCGTTATTAACAAATCAATCCTCAAGTTATTTATTGGGGTCATTAAAAGGTCTTTTGAAAACTTTAAGAGATTTGGCATCAAAATCTCTTTTAAAATCCCACTGATTTTCGTTCCACTGAAATGCATCAAAACTAAGATCAGTTACATACCAGTCTGGAAATTCTTTTAAATGGGGAGATGGAGGCATTAAGTGGTCAAAAACTAGGTAATCTTGTTTTCTTGCTTGTCTATGTTTTAAAGACATGTAAGATTGTTTACTATACTGAAAGATTACTCTTTTTTTAGTTTTACCATTTGGATATCTAAAAATAGGGACTCCAAATTGGATTTTATTTTTTTTGCTAATTGTCATGGTTTCGATAATCTTTTTGTTGGAAAACATATTATTTCCGTCCCATCCTAAAAGTGTGTAAACTGTTTTGTTTTTTCTCTCCTTGGGGATTATTGAGTAGTATAATGCCCCATACCAGGAATTTGCGTCTAAGGAAGCATACTCAATTTCAGGAATTTCATTTTTAAAATCAGTTAATTTTAAGATGGTAAGATTTTTCATTAATATCCAACATTCGTAATGTTGTCTTTGGTTAGATAGTTCAATATTCCAATTAAAAATTCTGAAATTACCATCAGGAGATATTTCTGTACTCATGAATTTTGAAAGACTGTCTAATGGATAATTAAATATTTCATTATTGGATATAACTTCTTCTAAAACATTTTTAAACTCCTCGTTTAATTGCATTGCTTTGTCGTTGTTTTTCTCAAAATGAACATTCTCAAGTTTACTAATTAGTTTCAGTTCGTAATCTTGAAGAGTTTGAGACATAAAAGCACCAAAAACTAACAAAAAACAAAAACTAAATTTCCATTTTAACATAAAATAAATTTAATAAAAATGTAACTTCTAGGAGATATGAAGGCTATCCTTTTTTTCTAATAAAGAAGCCCTTTCTTCCACGAAATCTTCATCTGGAACACAACAATCTACCGGGCAAACAGCAGCGCATTGGGGTTCTTCATGAAATCCAACACATTCAGTACATTTATCAGTTACAATAAAATAAATATCCATATCAACTGGTTCATTTTCTTTAGTTGCATCTACTTGAACTCCAGAATTTTTTCCCGTGTAATTTCCCTTGAGAGAAGTCCCGTCAGAAAACTTCCATTCTGCTCCTCCTTCATAAATTGCAGTATTTGGACATTCTGGTTCACAAGCACCACAATTAATACATTCGTCTGTTATTTTAATTGCCATTTGATAATGGTTGTTAATTTTGTACAAATATAACATGTTAATGATAAAACCTAAAAACGTTTATAAAAAAGCTTCCCTTATACAATTTGGTAAATTTCTTAGGAGTTTTTTAGATTTTGATTCTTGGCCGGGCTTCCAGTCTGGAGTAGACCAAAATGAGTTTGATAATTTCAAATTATCTACAGAAAAAGCAGAGTTAAGCAACGCCTGGTTTTCTAGAAAAATGATTCGCTTATCAATGGAGTCTTGGGCTAAAAATTTAAACGAAGACAATATAGATAAATGGATGAGTAAATACGAAATTCCATCGTCTATTGATAAAAATGTACTTATAATATGTGCTGGAAATTTGCCAATGGTAGGATTTCATGATATTGTATGCTGTATTTTACTTAACTTAAATGCTCAGGTAAAGCTTTCTAAAAATGACAATATACTTATACCGGCAATTTTAAATGTTCTTTATTTATTTGACTCTGAACTTCAACACAGAATTAAAATTTGTAACGAAAAGCCAGATAATTATAATTATGTAATTGCAACTGGAAGTAACAATAGCAACAGATATTTCGAATATTATTTTGGTAAATTTCCTCATATTTTCAGAAGAAATCGAACATCTATTGCAATTATTCGTTCTGAAATTACAGACCGTGAATTAAAAAGTCTTTCTCATGATATGTTGCAATACTATGGCCTAGGTTGTAGATCTGTAACTAAATTGTATTTACCTGAAAATTTTAGTATAGACAGGATATATAATAGTGTTTATGATTACAAAGATTTAATAAATCACAATAAGTACATGAACAACTACGACTACAATAGATCCATTTTTTTGTTGGGAAAAAAGTTGTTTTTTGACAATGGATTTTTAATTTTGAAAGAAGATAAATCATTATTCTCACCAATAAGTGTTGTAAACTTTGAATATTATTCAAGTTTAGAAACTTTAGAAAAAGAAACAAATGATTTGTCAAATGAAATTCAGTGTAGGGTAGGAGAAGGAGGAATTTCATTTGGGACCGCACAAAAACCAGAGCTTTGGGATTATTCAGATGGTGTAGATACTATTGATTTTTTAACAAAAATTTAAAAAATGATTAAGTTTTTTGAAGTACTTTAATTAAAAATAAATATTATGTCAACATTAACAAAAGAAATTCAAGATAGTATAACTCCAAATAGAGCAGTTGAAATTCTTAAAGAGGGTAATCAAAGATTTTTAGATAAAAATGAACTGAATAGAGATTTACATTTCCAAGTTCAAAACACAAGTGATGGACAATTTCCATACGCTGTAGTTCTTAGTTGTATAGACTCAAGAGTTCCAGTAGAATTAGTTTTTGACCAAGGTGTTGGAGATATTTTTAGTGCAAGAGTAGCTGGAAACATCATCAATGAAGATATATTAGGATCTATAGAATATGCTTGTGGAGTTGCTGGTTCAAAGGCTATTTTAGTTTTAGGACATACAAAATGTGGTGCTGTAACTTCTGCCTGTAAGGGAGTAGAGTTAGGTAATATCACTGCTTTATTAAGTAAAGTTAAACCTGCTATTGCTAATATAAAACAAAGAGATGGAGAAGTTGAAGTAGAAGAAGTTACCAAAGCAAATGTACATCAATCTATAAAAGAAATAAGAGAGAAAAGTTCAATATTAGCTGATTTAGAAACAGAAGGCAAGATTAAGATAGTTGGTGCTGTTTATCATGTTGAAGACGGACGAGTCACTTATTTATAGCGACATTTTTCTATAATTGATGCCTTTAAGGTTTTTTTTGGTTTCAGATTTTAGGTTCTTCAAATAAGAAATAATTAAGGGATTTTATTCAAGAAAAACACTTATATCATCTTTTGAAATTTCGACATTGATATGTTCTTGAACAGTGGTAGATAGCGTCAAACCAACCCAATCTGCTTTTATAGGAAAGTTTCGGTGCCTTCTGTCAACTAGTACAACTGTGTTCATTTTTTTAATGTCTTGACTTAGTAAGAATGCAGCTGCATGCATTAAAGTTTTTCCTGAGTTTAATACATCGTCAATTAGAATTATTTTTTTGTTATTGAAAGAAGTTTCTGGACTTAAAACAACTTTACTCTTTAATGGTTGTTTTTTATTGATCTTCAGTTCAATTAGTATTACTTCTGATATCAATTTGTTATTCTCAATTAAGTCCTTTAATTTTTTAGCTAACAAAAACCCATTGTTAGATATTCCAACAATAAATAATTCTTTTTCGTTATGGTACTCTTCAATGATTTGAAAAGCAATTCTTTCTAACTTTTTTTTAACCTGGTCACTGTTTAATATTAACGAACTTAATTTCCCCATTTATTAAAATCTTGCCACTAATTTAAGATTTAATCTTCTAGAAGTTAAAAAACTAGGAATAGAATATTGTCTTCCACTAACATCTCTTATCCAAGTATAGTTGGTGGTATTAGATATATCTAATAAGTTAAAAACCTCAAATGCAATCCACATTGACTCAATTCCATTCAAAATAGACTTCTCTTTAAATTTTGACTTATCTGTTTCATTGTTAATTATATCTTTTGAAAATCCAATATCTACTCTTTTATAAAAACTAGATCTTAAGGTATCTGAAAATCTTTGATTTCCTGGGGGACCGTAAGGTAGTCTGGAGCCAACCAAAACATTAATATTTACTTTCATTGTACTCCACTTAACTTTATCTGTATCCCAATCGTCTGGCATTTGGTCTTGAAAAAACATTGAAAATGAAAGTCTTTGGTCTGTTGGCCTTGGAATAAGTCCAGGTTCATAAAGCGTACTATCGGCAACATTTTGATCTATCGTATATCCAGGTATAATTTTCTCGCCCTCTTGGTTAAAATATTCGTAGTAAAAGTCGTTTTTAATATCTTCTTTGGTTTGAAGCCAACTTAAAGAAGCATAGGATTGAATACCTTCTACAAACTCTCCATTTATTTTTAAATCTATTCCTCTTGCATATCCAGAAGCTAAATTCTCACCATAATAATTAACCCTTACGTTTTCAATTTCATATGGTATTATGTCTTCCAAAAATTTATAATAAAATTCTGATCCGACTTTGAATTTTCTGTCCCACATATTGAAAACCATATCTCCACCCGCAACTAAATGAATAGATTTTTGTGCTCTTATCATAGGATTAAGTTCACCATTTAAATTTCTAGCAGCTCTATAAAAAGGAGGTTGATAATAATAGCCTGTTGCCAATCTAAAAGTTATATTACGTCTAGATATTTTTTGATTTTCAAATTTATATAAAGCAGGTCGCCATTTGAAATTTATTCTAGGAGAAAGTACGGTCTGGTTGTTGTAAGACCAGTAATTTGCTCTTAGTCCAACAGTAGCTGTAAAATAATCTAGAGTTGAAAATATTGTATCTATATTACTATTACTATCTTCTTTATAAATTAAATGAATATTTTTTTCTCTGTTGAATTTAAATCTATGTTGCACAAAGCCTGTAACCCTTGAAGATTCAATTTCATTATCTGCTTTGATAAATTTACTTAAATGAAGTTCTTGGTAAGGAATATTAGAAGGATCTTGGTATCCAATACTATCCGCTTCTCTCGGTGTATTGAACCTTGCAGAATCAAGATAATTCCATTCTTTAATGGTGTTTCTAACTTGTTCACCTTGGACTTTTATTCCCCAAGATGTTTTTTGATTCCCTTGTTTGAAATCTCCTTTGTGGTAGAAGTTGATAACATTGGCTCTAAGTTGATTCCTAGCGTGGTTTAGAAATGCACCAACACCTCTGTTGTATGCTATATCTCCATATTGATCACTTCCCAAATCTCGTTCTAGTTCATCAAGTCTATATTCGCCTAATAAATCAAAGTATTCTGTCTCATCAGTATTAAATGTTGAAATAAAATAGTTTAAAGATAAATTCTCTGATTTTTGATGTTGAAGAGATACTGCTCCCATATAGGTTTTATATTGAGTATTCTCTTGTCCTTCGTAATAAACAGTAAATCTCAAAGCTTCATTAATATTTCCAAAATTTGTTTGTCTATTTTCTGGCTTCACCGAAAAAAGATTATTTGCAGTTGTTCCAAAAACAGAAAGCTTTAATTTCTCATTGATATTAAAATTAACCAGTCCCTGAACATCCATAAATCTTGGTTGGTATTCCCCTTTTGTATCTAAAGCTCCTAGTAGATACGCGTTGGTTCTATATCTAAATCCTATATTATAGTTAATTAGAGAACTTGGTCTGTCTCCAAATTGAATTTGGGTGCCTAAAAGACTTGTAGATAAATTAGCTTCAAAAGCTACTGGTTCTTTGTAAGAAATATCCAATACGCTTGAAAGCTTATCTCCATATTTTGCATCAAAACCACCTGCGGAAAAAGTTATATTTTCTACCATGGATGGATTTATGAAACTGAGTCCTTCTTGTTGTCCTGATCTAGCTAAAAATGGTCGATATACTTCTATGCCATTTACATAAATTAAATTTTCATCAAAGTTTCCACCTCTTACACTAAAACCACTTGAGAGTTCATTGTTCTGTCTTACCCCAAAACCAACGGATGAAAGTAAACCTTCTATATTGCCAATCGGTAATGCGATATTTGATGCATTGATGGTAGGTAGTATTTCTGTTGGAGAACTGCCAGGATCTTTATATTCAACCTCTAAAGTTTTTAAAACTTTATTTCTCATTTTAATATTTAGAGTTAAATTTCTTTCAGGATTTATGGTTTTAGTAATTTTTTTGAAATTTACATGGGTTATTACAATAGTTGTTTTAAAATTACTTAAAGAAAGATGGAACAAACCATTTTTGTCCGATACTGCGCCAGTAGTTTCCTCTGATTCGTTTGAAATTGCTATAATGTTTGCATTGCCGATAGGGTTTTCATTTACATCTCTGATAATTCCTTTAAGAATAATTGTTTCTTGTCCAACAACTATTATTGAAAATAATAGACCAAAAAACAATAAATTATATTTTATAAAAAATCTCATTACTTGTTTTTAAAGTCTCCTCTTTTCCATGCTTGAATAAACTGTGCCCATGCAATGGGGTTCAATAAACTTATTGGGGCATACTGACCAGCATAGTATAGCTTATTTTGAATTTGCTGTTGTTGCCATTTAAAATTAAGTGCTCCATCCATTGGCGTAAACTGCATTCTTTCATTAAGTTTTTCTCTATTAAGATTATTCATCGCTCTTTTATAATCGTCATTAGGTATCTCGGTTTCAACAAATGCTTTTGCAAATTGTTCCTTAGAAGGCCAAGGATATATAACGACTGTGTTTAGCATTATAGTATCTTGATACATTATATGAATTAACGAGTATTTATTTGTAGTAAGTGTATCAGGGATTGAGAAGCTAGATTTTTTATAGCCTATGCTACTAAATATTATTGTATCTCCCTTTTTTGCTACAAAAGAAAAATATCCAAAATAATCTGAAATGGTACCTCGTTTTGTTTGGTTGTCTATTACGCTACAATAAGGCACGGGCTGTAAACTATCTTCAGCGATAACAACTCCACTAAATTGTATAAAGTCTTCATCATTTTGGGCTAAAAAATTAATTATAAAGCCAAAGAAAAAAAGATTTATCAGGTGTATTTTTAAAGCTACTTTAATTTTTTATGTGTTAAATTTTTTAAATACTAAAAATTAAAATTCCCGTAATTATTCCAGCTGAAATAGTGAGAATATTTTTAATTTTTCCCTTTGAGTTATGATGGTCTTCAAATATCAATAAAGTAGTGATATGTAGTAGCATTCCACAAGAAATAGCTAATAAGTTCAAGGAAAACCCTTTAAAAAAATCAATATTAACTATGAGCTCTCCAACAATTCCACCCAAAGGGCTGGAAGCTGCAAACAATATAAGAAAAATAAACTTTTTTAAATAACTTGAATTAATGCTATTCAAAAAAATAATCAATACTGCAGCAATAGGTAATTTATGGATAAGAATTGCAGATAGGTAAATGGCGGAAAAGGAGCTATCGATATTGGTAATTGTATGCTGGTGAACCGACGATTCAAAAGTATTTATTGGCATTCCTTCAATGAAGGAATGAATCGCTAATCCAATGAAAATAACTATTAATTCTTTATTAGAAATTTCACCATGAAGATGCACATGCCCATGTTCAATACCTTTGGAAAGAAGTTCAAGAAGTATTTGAATTATAAATCCTGCCAACAAGTAATAGCCAAGTTTATGATTGTGATATGAAAATAGTTCTGGTAAAACATGAGTACATAAAAGTGTCAGTACTAAAGCCACACTAAAAGAAATTATTACTGGCTTAAATTTTTCAATTTTTTTGTAAAGAATTTCTGTTAAAACCCCAACTATCAATACACTAAAAAATAAAATCTCAATCATTAACTAATTTTTTTGGCACATAATATTAATCTACTGCTATTTAGATCATATGGATTCAATTGATAATCCCCATAAATAGAGATAATTTCAAATCCTGAAATTTCAAACATTTGTTTAAAATCTTCAATTTTGAAGAGCTGAACTTTTTCCTGAAAATTATAGTTAGCTTCTCCATCTTTAATATCAATCTTTTTAAATACATAATCGTCAATTATTTCTTTGTAGATGTTAAACCTAATGCCGCTTATATATTTAGTTTCTTTTAATCCATTCATGGTTCTTTTTATTTGTTCGGAATTTAAAAAATCAATAAAAAGTAATCCATCTTTGTGAAGGTGATGATGACAAGAATTTAAGACTTTTATATTATCTTCATTTTTTTTAAAATAGCCAAAGCTTGTAAAAAGATTAAATATGTAATCGTATTTAGTATTTGTGTCAAAATTTCTCATGTCGGAAATGAAAAATTTTAGATTTTGTTTATTATGGTCGTTAGCTATCGAAATATTTTTAGAAGAAATATCTATTCCATGTACTAATTTAAAATGATTACTTAAACTTATTGCATGTCTTCCATTTCCACATCCAAGATCTAAAACTGTATTATTGGATTCTAAAGATAAAGTAGAAATAATTGTTTTAATAAAATCACTTGCCTCATTTTTATTTCTTGATTTATAAAGTATGTGGTAGTACTTGGAATTAAACCAATTAATAAACCAATCGTCTCTGTTAGTCATGATACTCTAAAATTACAAATGTAAATCTAACATATAATTTATTTTCAAAAGCTTTTTTTGTCTGTACATTCAACAATTTATTATATTTGGATGAAAGATATGGCTACTAAAACATTTGATTTATATAATTTGATGGAACGAGGTAACGTTCTATTAGCATTCAAGGGCACAGTTACGTCTGATTTGTTGTCCTCAGTATTTCAAATTATGGAGTCTAAAATGGAAGATTTAAATGACTCTCCAGCTACTAAAAAGAAGGTTTTTAATGTTTTGGTTGAATGTCTCCAGAACTTATACCATCATATAGATGATTTTGATAACGAAAATCCCATACTTGAAACCACTCGAGGTGACAAAAAATCAGCTATATTTAGTATAAGTAGACATGAAGACCATTATAACATTGTAACTGGAAATTTTATTTATCCTAAAAATGTAGATGAAATTACTTCAAAAATAACCCACATAAATTCTCTTGATAGAGACCAACTTAAAGCATATTATAAAGAGATTTTAGGTAATGGTAAATTAAGTGAAAAAGGTGGTGGTGGATTAGGATTAATTGATATTGCTAAAAAATCTAGAAATAAATTAGGTTATAGCTTCAAGGAGATTGATAAAGATTATTCTTTTTTTACGTTAATAGTTAAAATTTTAAAAAAATAAATATGGAAGATTTAAAACACGAAGGTTCTGCAAAAACACCTGTAGTAGAGTTCAGTTCTAACGGTGAATTATTCCTCAAAGGCAGATCAATTCCTGAAAACTCAATTGAGTTTTACAAACCCTTAATAGAATGGTTAGAGTCCTATTCTGAATCTCCAAATAGTACAACTGTTTTAAGTGTGCAGTTAGAATATTTTAATACAAGTTCTTCTAAATGTATTTTGGATGTCTTTAAAAAACTTGAATCAATTTCTGGAAGTGAAATAACTGTCAAATGGCATTATGAAGAAGATGATGAAGATATGTTAGAAGCGGGTGAAGATTACGAAGCTATAATTGATTTACCCTTCGAGATGATTGAAGTTGAAGAAATATAATTTTAAAAATTATTTAATTTTAAAGCTGTCTCTGTGGACAGCTTTTTTTTTACTCTATGAAAAAAACCATAATTACATTAGATGGTCATTCTGGTTGTGGAAAAAGTACTCTGGCTAAGTTACTTGCTAAAGAACTACATTTTCTATACATTGACACTGGTGCTATGTACAGAGCAATTTCTTTATTTTTTTTAGAATCTAACCAAATTCTTAAAAACGGAAAACTAAACTCAGATTTTAAAAACACATTAGAATCTGTGGATATAGACTTTTCAGAACCAAACGAAAATGGAGAAAGTTGGGTGAGATTAAACGGAGAAATTGTTGAGGATAAAATAAGGAGTTTTGAAATTTCTAATTTGGTTAGCGATATAAGTAAAAATGCCTTAGTAAGGAAGAAAATGGTTTCAATACAACAATCATATTCAGACATAAGTAATCTTATAATGGACGGTAGAGATATTGGTTCTGTTGTTTTCCCTAATGCAGACATTAAATTTTGGGTTACAGCATCCGCCGAAAAAAGAGCATACAGAAGATGGTTAGAGTACAATCAAAAAGGTAAAAATATTTCAATTCAAGAGGTTACTAAAAATATTAACTATAGAGATGAAAATGACCAAAATAGAAAAGTTAGTCCATTAATAAAACCTAAAAATTCAATAATTATTGACAGTACAGATATGAATATAGAAGAGACATTTGATTTTGCATTAACCCATATTCAAAACTATCTCAAAAAATAAATTGGAAAGAATCTTATTTGAAATAGCTTATAACGGAGCCAATTACCACGGTTGGCAAAAGCAAGATAATGCTTCAACAGTTCAAGAAACAATTGAGAAAAACTTATCAGTTTTACTTAAATCTAAAATCAATATTATTGGATGTGGTAGAACTGACACTGGTGTTCACGCAGAACAATATTTTTTTCATGTTGATATTTCTAAAGATCAAGATTTTGATTCTCTTTTAAACAGACTAAACTTAATGCTTCCCCCAGAAATATTAATTGAAGGCTACGAAATTAAAAATCTAGATTTTCATGCAAGATTTAGTGCTACAAGTAGGACTTATGAATATAGAATATCTCAAAAAAAAGAACCTTTTTTAAATACTATGTTTAACCACATAAGTTATAATTTAGATGTTGATTTAATGAATGAGTCGTGCAATAAATTGATAGGTTTTAATGATTTCACATCTTTTAGTAAAGTACATACTGAAGTAAACAATTTTAATTGCCATGTTTATGAAGCATTTTGGACAAAAAAAAACCATCAGATTATTTTCACAATAAAAGCCAATAGATTTTTAAGAAATATGGTTCGCGCGATTGTAGGAACAATGTTACTTGTCGGAAGAAATAAAATATCTGTACAAGAATTTTCTGATATTATTGCATCTAAAAGTAGATCTTCTGCGGGTCCTTCTGTAATAGCCAAAGGATTATTTTTAACGAAAGTTGATTACAATAACAATGCATAGCAATCCAAAAAAAAATTGGGATTCTAAATTGTTTAGAAGAATTATGAGAGTTTCAAAACCTCATATTCATTTATTAATTTATGGACTATTTTTAACCTTTTCTCTTGCTTTTCTTTCTCCTTTAAGACCCTACATTATAGGAAAACTGGTTGGAGAATATGTGAGATTATCCGACGAAGAATCTTTGTTTTATGGAGCATTACTGGTGGTAGCAATTTTAATTGTAGAATCTTTAATGTTGATTGCAGTTTCTTACCTGTCCAGTGACCTTGGCCAAAGAGTAGTTAAGGACCTACGAGATCAGTTGTTTAGACACATTACCAAACTTAAACTTAGATATTTTGATCAAAAACCGATAGGAATGTTGGTTACTAGATCGGTTAGTGATATGGAAACAATTGCTGAAATATTTTCGCAAGGGATTTTAGTAATAGCTGGTGATTTGCTCAAATTGACTGGAGTACTTTGTTTCATGTTTTATATCAATTGGAAATTAACTTTTATTGTCCTAATTCCAATCCCTATTCTCTTAATAAGTACTAGGATTTTTAAGAATGCAATTAAAACCTCATTTCAGGAAGTTAGAAAGCAAATATCTGGTCTTAATTCTTTTGTTCAGGAACATATTACAGGGATGAATATTGTTCAAATATTTAGTAGGGAAGGTGTGGAGGCTCGAAAATTTAGCAAGATAAACTCTGCTCATAAAAAAGCCCATATAAAAGGAATTATGGCCTATTCAATATTTTTCCCAGTAGTGGAAATATTAAGTGCAACTTCTGTTGCTTTATTGGTTATATTTTGTATTTGGTCTATTTCCTACGGTGGAGTAGATTATGGTACTGTTACAACTGAGATGATGTCGTTTGTACTTTATGTAAATATGCTTTTTAGACCAATTAGAATGTTAGCAGATAGGTTTAATACTCTACAAATGGGAATGGTAGGTTCGGCTAGAGTTTTTGAGCTTTTAGATACAAAAGAATATATTTTTCAAAATGACCAATTAAAGCCTGAAAGTTTTAATGGAAATATAAAATTTAGTGATGTTCATTTTTCTTACGATAATAAAGCATCTGTATTTAAGGGATTAACTTTTGAGGTTAATGCAGGAGAGACAGTTGCCATTGTAGGTCCAACTGGAGCTGGTAAAACATCTTTAATTAACTTAATTTCTAGATATTATGAGTTTCAAAAAGGAACTATTCTATTGGATGATTTTAATATTAGAAATTTAGATTTAGATGTTCTAAGATCTAAAATAGCAGTTGTGTTACAAGATGTTTTTCTTTACAATACGTCAATTTTAGAAAACATTACCATAGGGAATAGAAATATTTCTAGAGAGCAAGTAATAGAGTCAGCTAAAAAAGTTGGAGTTCATGAGTTTATTATGCAATTACCAAATGGGTACGATTTTGAGGTTAAAGAAAGAGGAGGGTTGTTATCATCTGGACAGAGACAGATAATTGCGTTTATAAGAGCTTATGTTTATCAACCTCAACTACTTATTCTAGATGAGGCGACATCTTCTATAGATTCATTGTCCGAAGAATTTATTCAGACCGCAACAGAAGAAATTACAAAGTCTAGAACTTCAATTATAATCGCCCATAGATTATCTACTATTCAAAATGCCGATTGTATTTTTGTAATGGACCAAGGGCAAATTGTAGAACAGGGAAAACATGGAGAGCTTTTGAAAAAAAAGGGCAAATATTTTGAACTTTATCAAAACCAGTTCATAAATCAGAATAGTAATGTAATTTAAATGTATTCTTTAAGATGATCTTTGGTAGGGGAAAATACTTTACTTTTAACAAAGCTTTCTGGACTGCCTTCAAAAACTAAAGTTCCTCCTTTATCACCCCCTTCAGGACCCAAATCTACTATCCAATCTGCAGATTTAATAATATCCATATGGTGTTCAATAATTACTACATGGTGTCCCATCTCTATTAAATCTTGAAGAGCTTTTATTAGTTTTTTTACATCGTGAAAATGTAATCCTGTAGTTGGTTCATCAAAAATAAAAAGCTTTTTCTGTTTTGATTTGTTTTGGCTTAGAAAGGAAGCTAATTTTATCCTTTGTGCTTCGCCACCACTAAGAGTATTGGAAGCTTGTCCTAGTTGTACATATTCAAGTCCAACTTCAGAAAGAGCAAATATTTTGGCTTTTATCTTTTTACATAGGGTATTGTCTTCATTGAAAAAATCAAGACTTTCTTCAACTGTCATTTCTAATACTTGAGAAATATCTTTTCCTTTAAATTTAACTTCTAAAACTTCTTCTTTGAATCTTTTACCATCACACTCATCACAATTCAGATGAACATCTGCCATGAATTGCATGGATATTGTTAATTGTCCTTCACCTTGACACTTTTCACATCTTCCACCATCGACATTAAAACTAAAATATCCAGCTTTAAAACCTTTTGCTTTGGCATGTTTTTGACTTGCGAAAAGTTGTCTAATATCGTCATAACCTTTGGTATAGGTTATAGGGTTTGACCTTGAGCTCTTGCCAATAGGATTTTGATTAATATATTCCACTCCACTTACCAGATCAAAATTCATTTTTATATCGTTACAGTGGCTTGCTTTGACTAATCCAGTTAAGAAAAATCTTTCCAGAAAAGTATAAAGTATTTTTCCAATTAAAGTAGATTTTCCACTTCCACTTACACCAGTTACAACACAAATTTGATTTAATGGTATTTTAACCGTTATGTTCTGTAGATTGTGAAGATAGGCCTGTTCAATTACTATAAAATCTTTAGCTTTTCTTCTTACTTCTGGAACTTCTATCTTGTATTGTCCAGTAAGATATTTTGCTGTTAAACTTTTACTAGCTTTTACTAATTCGCTATGATTTCCCTTAAAAACTACTTCTCCACCGTGTCTTCCTGCATAGGGTCCAATATCAATAATCATATCTGCTGATTTCATCATTTCTTCATCGTGTTCAACAACAATAACAGAATTTCCAACGTCTCTTAATTTTTTTAAAACTTCAATTAATCTAAGACTATCTCTTGGATGTAATCCAATTGATGGTTCATCTAAAATATACATAGAACCAACCAAAGAACTTCCAATTGATGTTGCTAGATTTATTCTTTGAGATTCTCCACCAGAAAGTGAATTGGAAGCTCTTTCCATAGTTAAATAGCCAAGACCTACATCTTTTAAATAGCTGAGTCTAGAGTTTATTTCTTCTATAATTCTTTTGGCAATTTTTTGATCCTCAAGATTCAATTTTAGAGCTTTAAAAAATAGTGTTGCATCACTAATAGACATTCTATTTATTTCACTAATAGATTTGTTATTTATTTTTATATAATCTGCATCTGCTCTCAACCTACTTCCATTACATGAATTACATTTGGTTTTCCCTCTGTATCTTGAGAGCATTACTCTATACTGTATTTTGTATGCATTTTTCTCCAAAAAATTAAAAAACGCATAAATACCTTGAAAATAACTATTTCCATTCCATAGTAAATCAAGATTTTCGTTTGATAAATTTCTAATTGGTTCATGAACAGGAAAATCAAAATAATGGGCATTATTAATAAGTTCCTCCTTCCAAACACTCATTTTTTCACCTTTCCAACAAACAATAGCATCCTCATAAATACTTAAATTAGGATTGGGAATTACCAATTCAGAGTCTATCCCTGTAACTTTTCCAAACCCTTCACATTTCTTACATGCCCCAAAAGGACTATTAAAAGAGAAAAAGTCTAAGCTAGGTTCTTCAAATAGTATCTCATCTTTTAGAAAAAGATTATTGAATTTCTTAATTGTTGGTTTTTTGCCATTAAATGAAATTATATTACATTTTCCCTTTCCTTCATGAAATCCAAGCTCAAGAGATTCTAATATTCTAGATTGATTTTCAGGGCTATTGTCATTGGTTATTCTATCTACTATTATTTCTAAATTCTCAGGTTTGTGTCCAGTTTCTAAAGCAATTGCTTCTCCATTTTTCCATAATTTAGAATAGCCTTGTTGGATATATATATGTATTTGCTCGTCCGATGTTCTTCCCTTTGGAATATTCAACGGACATGAAATCATAAGTTTAGAATCTTTAGGGAGTCCGAGAACATAATTTAAAACATCTTCAGGATTGTCTTTTGTTACTATCTGGTTGCTAACAGGGGAATATGTTTTCCCTATTCTAGCAAATAAAAGTTTTAAATAATCATAAATTTCAGTAGTGGTTCCAACGGTACTTCTTGTATTGGAGGAATTTACCTTTTGTTCGATAGCAATTGCAGGTGAAATTCCTTTAATATCGTCAATATCTGGTTTTTCAATTCTTCCTAAAAACAATCTTGCATACGAGCTAAGACTTTCAATGTATCTTCTGTGGCCTTCAGCATATAGAGTGTCAAATGCTAGTGAAGACTTTCCCGATCCAGAAACACCAGTTAAAACAGTTAATTTGTTTCTAGGAATAGAGACACTAATGTTCTTTAAGTTGTGTACTCTAGCACCAATTATCTCAATATTTTTGTAAGTTTTAACTCCCATATATGCGTGAAACAGTTTGCAAAAATAATAGAATTGTTTTCAGTTAATCAATTTGTTTCCTATATTTACACTTTAATCTTAAAATCGCTGCCTATATAACCATTCTACTTTAATAATTTATTTTTTAACAATTAAACGTAGAATTATGTACGCAAATGAAAGTGATGAAATCCTAGTAAATAAGTTTCGTTCAGGTGACAACAGAAGTTTTGATTCAATTCTTTTGAAATACAAACAAAGAGTATTTTCCTATATTCTTAAGATGGTTAAGGATCAAGATTTAACCAATGATATTTTTCAAGAAGTTTTTATTAAAGTGATTACAAGCTTAAAGAAAGACCACTACAATCATGAAGGAAAACTACTGTCTTGGATATTAAGAATTGCGCATAACCAAGTGATTGACCATTTTAGAAAGGATTCAAAAATGCCTATCGCAGGACGTTCACCAAGTCTTAAAGATGATTTTAATATTTTTGATTTATTAGACTTAAAAGAAGATTCCGTCGAAGATGTTATTGTTACTAAACAAATAATGGAAGATGTAAGATTATTGGTAGATGAATTGCCAGAAGAACAAATGGAAGTTGTGAGAATGCGTTATTTTCTTCAAATGAGCTTTAAAGATATTGCCGATAATACTGGAGTTAGTATTAATACTTCTTTAGGTAGAATGAGGTATGCTCTTATAAATCTTAGAAAATTAATTGAGGACAAAAAATTAATTTTAACCAACTCATAGAATACACAATATTTTTTTTTTTGTATCGTTAGCAATCTATAAATTTAGAAAAGCCTATGGTATGAAAACTACAAAATCCCTTTACAACAAAAAAGTAACAGAGCCATCAATAGAAACGATAATGAATATAAAGTCGTTTGCAAGAAATTATGTTACTTGTTATTCAAGTACATTAAAAAAAGACATTAACTGGTTAAAAAGTTAGTTATTTAAAATATTTTGAAACGAAGAGTTCTTTCGTTTTATGGTTCCAGGAATAAAATCCTTCCCCAGATTTTACACCTAATTTGCCAGCAGTAACCATGTTTACTAATAACGGACATGGAGCATATTTGTCGGTCCCAAAACCTTGCTGAAGAACTTTTAGAATTGCAAGACAAACATCTAGTCCAATAAAATCTGCTAATTGCAATGGTCCCATTGGGTGTGCCATACCAAGCTTCATAACAGTATCTATTTCTTCAACTCCAGCTACCCCTTCGTGCAAAGTAATAATTGCTTCATTGATCATTGGTATTAAAATTTTATTTGCTACAAATCCTGGAAAATCGTTTACTTCTACTGGTGATTTGCCAATTTTTTTAGAAAGCATCATAATAGTT
>CALKFX010000053.1 GCA_938084875.1 uncultured Flavobacteriales bacterium
AAAATATATAATGATGGTGGTACAATTTTATCGTCAGTAAAATCAGAAAGATATTTTGTTAAATTTTTAAGAGTTGTAATTTTTAAATTTAATTTTTTAGAATCTGCCTGTGCCTTAACTAATTCTGTAAAATATAACTCAGACTCTTTATTTATATTAATTATATTTTTAGTGTTTTTAAGATTTTCTATTGAATATTGAATAGAATCTAAAATATCGACAACATCAACTAATTGTTTGTTAATATAAATTAATGTGTTATCATTAATTTTAAACTCATTTGCTAACGTGTTTTTAATAAACTCATTTGCTAACGTGTCTAAAATCATTCTTGATCTTGATGGAATTTCATCAATATTTTGAATTAACAACATAGAAGTGAATTCAATATTTTCAACACTTGTCGAGTTAATAATTTTATTCACCCAGTAATTCTTATTATGGAAAGTAATTCTATAATCTATATTTTTCAAAATATCTGAAATAAAAAAAGAATCGTCACTTATAAGACTTGATCTTAATGAATAATATTTGTTTGTATAACTAGAATCAAAAAGATGAATAAAAGAAGTATCTACATTATTTACTGAAAAAGAGAGTGAATATTTATTAGAATCTAAGATTTTAAATTTTATATCTTTTTCTATAATATTTGGACTAGTGAAGTATGTTTGTATTTTAAATGGTAGGTTTTGAAAAATTTCTTTTTTGTTAATTCTGCCTTGTATATAATAACTTACATCTAAATTTAATTTTTTAACTGCTTTATTAATTAAGTCATAAGACTTTATAATTCTTTTTTGATTAGCTATATCTGCAAAGAAATTATAATATCCTAAATTGGATTTTAAACCCTCTTGATAATTATAAACTTCATTAGAATTTAGTAAAATTTCAATTTTTGAATTATATATTTCAATTTTTTTATAATTGAAAAAATAACCAATTCCCAAAGAAATTAAAATTGAAAAAATATAAATTGGCCATCTGTGAATAATTGTTCTCCAAATCCACATAAGGTCTTTACTATCTATTAAATTAGAATTACTTTCTTTTAAATTCATAAAATATATTGTGCAAATATGAGATTTTATAATTTATCTCATATAATAAAGTAAAAAAAATTAAATTTACAATATGAATAAAAAAATCTTATATATAATAAGCTTTGTATTTATAATTCTCATTTTTCCAGCTCAACCTGGAGGAGGAGGGCTCCCTGGTGGTGGTGGAGCTCCACCTTGCTGGCCACCTCCATGCATTCCAATTGATGGAGGAATTAGTTTTTTTACTTTTTTAAGTATCTTATTCGGATATAAATTTCTTTCTAAAAACAAATAATTTTTAATTGGATTTTAAAAAACCTGAATTAAATTTTCTACTTCTTTTTATTCCATTAATTCTTTTGTGGTTTTTTTTCTACCATTATTTATATAAAATTGATAACATTCTTAATTTAAAAATTGACCTTTTAACCTCCTTTTCAAGTTTACTAAGTTACCAATCTAACTCTTTACTTTCTTTTTTTAAATTTAGAACAACTACAGAAATCCATGGAGACATGGTAATTACAAAAATTTTAGACTATCCATATAGTCATGGAGTTTGGATCGGAGAGCCCTGTAATGGAATAAAAGTATTTGGATTGTTCACTATATTTATTGTTGCTTTTAAAGGTAGATTATTAAACAAATTATGGTTTATCCCCATGGGAATAATTATAATACATTTTATTAACGTAACTAGAGTTGCTATTCTAACTTATATTTCTGCAACGAACCCATATATTTTAGATTTTAACCACAATATAACATTTCAACTTATAGTATATCTGTCAATGCTAGGTTTATGGTATTGGTGGATAATTCAATTTTCTAAAATTAATGAAGCGAAAACTTAAATATTTTATTCTAATATCATTTGCTGTTTTCCTAGAATATTTCAGGTATTATCTTTTTATAAATATAAATCTACAAGTTAATTTTTTAGAAAACTTAATAAATGGATTATCAACTTTTAATTACACAGATTCAAATTTACTTTACTTAATAAAGAATTTAGATTTAAGGTCTTTAAATATTTGTAAATGGGGATTATCTTTATTATTTGCATTTCTATATTTTGGAATTGGTTTTTTATTCTCAAAGTGGTTTTTCAGTCCTAAAAATCATATTTTTTTTATAAAACTTTTTTCCTTAGGAGGCCTTATAGTTATGTTTTCAAGTTTTTTAATTTATGTAGTTGGGAAGTCTCTAACTTTAGAAAATCAAATAAACTTTTACAATGTTTCCATAGAGCTCAGCCATTTTGTTCAATCTTCTATATACCCAATCTCATTTTTGTTAGTATTTTTTGCAAACAACAGAACAAAAATTTCAGCATAATTATAAATTTGTTACTTAAACAAAACTACATGTTCAAAGACCCAAAAATAGAATCTCTAATTCATCAAGAATTAGTAAGACAAACTGAAGGAATCGAATTAATTGCTTCCGAGAATTATGCAAGTGAATCAGTAATGAATGCTAGCGGTTCTATTCTAACCAATAAGTATGCTGAAGGACTTCCAAATAAAAGATATTATGGTGGTTGTAAGGTTGTAGATGAAATCGAAGAATTATCAATTGAAAGGCTTAAAGAACTCTTTGGTGCATCTTGGGCTAATGTGCAACCACATTCTGGATCACAAGCCAATGCAGCTGTATTTCTAGCATGTCTAAATCCAGGAGATAAAATCTTAGGTTTTGACTTATCTCACGGTGGACATTTAACCCATGGATCACCAGTTAATTTTTCTGGAAAATTATACAATGCTAATTTTTATGGAGTTGAAGAAGAAACAGGGATAATAGACTACAACAAAGTAAGAGACCAAGCTTTAGAAGTTAAGCCAAAAATGATTATTTGTGGTGCATCTGCCTATTCAAGAGATTGGGACTACAAGACCTTACGTTCGATTGCAGATGAAATTGATGCACTTCTTATGGCAGATGTTTCTCACCCATCTGGATTAATAGCTGGTGGAATATTAAACAATCCTCTTCCCCATTGTCATATTGTGACATCTACTACCCATAAAACTCTAAGAGGGCCAAGAGGCGGAGTTATTATGATAGGAACAGATATTGAAAACCCATGGGGCCTAAAATTCAAATCTGGAAAACTTAAAAAATTATCTTCATTGATCGACTCTGCTGTTTTTCCAGGAACTCAAGGAGGCCCTTTAGAACATATAATTGCTGCAAAAGCTGTTGCCTTTAGAGAAGCCCAACAAGAAGAGTATAAAACATACATAAAAAATGTAGTTAAAAATGCTAAAGTAATGGGAGAAGAACTGATTAATAAAGGCTATAAGATAATATCTAATGGCACAGATAACCACTGTTTATTAATTGATTTAAGAAATAAAAATGTTACTGGAAAAGATGCAGAAAATTCACTTGGGTTGGCAGATATTACTGTAAACAAGAATATGGTGCCTTTTGATACGCAATCTCCATTTGTAACTAGTGGGATAAGAGTTGGTACAGCTGCCATCACTACTAGAGGAGTGTCGCAAGAGGAAATTAAAATTATCACTAACTTGATAGACCTAAGTATAAATAATTACCAAAACGAATCTGAATTATTAAAAATAAAAAGCCAAGTAAACGACTTAATGAGCTCAAAACCTCTTTTTAAATGGTAAAAAAAATTAAAGCAAACGATCCGTCCTTAAAATCTTGGTTAGAAATATCTAAAGAAAGTGATTTCCCTATTCAGAATCTTCCATTTGGAATATATTCAACAAAGAACAAAACTAAAAGAGTTGGTGTTGCTATAGGTGACCAAATCCTTGACTTATATCAGTTGCTTAAACTTGGTTACTTAGATTCTTTATCCTTTTGTGAGCATTGTTTTTCCAATGAATATCTCAACAGAATGATGGGACATGGAAAAATAGAAATTCGGGATCTTAGAAACAGAATATCAGAATTACTAAATGCAGAAAATCCAGAGCTATTCCAGAACAAAGAAGCCATTGCCAAAGTATTGGACTTACAAATTGAATCTGAAATGTATTTACCTGTAAAAATTGGAGATTACACAGACTTTTACTCAAGTGAACAACATGCATTTAATGTTGGGAGCATGTTTAGAGATCCAAATAATGCACTTCTTCCAAATTGGAAACATATTCCAGTAGCATACCACGGCAGGTCCTCTTCCATAATCCCGTCTGGACAAGATGTTATTAGGCCCAAAGGGCAGCAAAAGTTAGACGACAACGAAAATCCAATATTTGGAGCTTCAAAACTTTTAGATTTTGAATTGGAAATGGGTTTTATAACTTTTCAAGGAAAGCCACTAGGAAATACCATTTCAACACAAGAAGCTGATGAATTTATTTTTGGAATGTGTTTGTTTAATGATTGGTCTGCTAGAGATATTCAAAAATGGGAATATATTCCATTAGGACCTTTTTTGGCTAAAAACTTTGCTAGTTCAATGTCTTGCTGGATAGTTACTTTAGATGCTCTGGAACCTTTTAGAACTGCTGGTCCAATCCAAAAACCAAAGATTCTTCCATATTTAGAATACAGCGGAAATAAACATTTGGATATAGAATTAACAGTAGCCATTCAAACAGAAAATGGAGCTAAGAAAGTAGTTACTAATAGTAACTATAAGTATATGTATTGGAACATGAACCAACAATTGGCGCACCATACAGTAAATGGTTGTAATGTAAATTGTGGAGACATGTTAGCTTCCGGAACAATTTCTGGTCCTGAAGAAGGTTCTTTTGGTTCTATGCTTGAGATTAGCTGGAAAGGAACAAAACCAGTGAAAATGCCTGACGGAAGTGAAAGAAGGTTTATTCAAGATGGAGATTCTGTCATCTTTAATGGACGTGCAAAAAATAAAGACATTAACATAGGATTTGGAGAATTAATTTCAAAAGTTTTGCCACCTAAATAGGCCAAAATGGACGAGGCCTTAGAAAATAAAATGATTTTAAATGCCTATCGAGGTGTCCTTCGTTCTATAAAATCAAGAAGATCTAAAGAAGAAACAAAAATCATAAGAAAGGCTTTTGACCTTGCTGTTAATGCTCACAGAAATGACAGAAGAAAATCTGGAGAACCTTATATTTTTCATCCTTTGGCAGTTGCAAGAATTTGCGGTGATGAAATAGGTCTTGGAACGATTTCTATTGTGTGTGCTTTGATGCACGACACAGTAGAAGACACCACCATCACTTTAAATGATATTGAAAAAATATTCGGACACAAAGTAAAATCAATCATTGATGGATTAACTAAAATTTCAGGGGAATTTGATTTCACAAGTTCTTCTCAAGCAGAGAATTTTAAAAAAATGTTCCTAACTATCCCAGATGATGTAAGAGTGATTTTAATAAAATTAGCCGATAGATTACACAACATGAGAACTCTCGATTCAATGAAAGAGAGTAAAAAACTAAAAATAGCGTCAGAAACTTCCTATTTATATGCTCCACTAGCCCATAGGCTAGGACTGTTTTCAATCAAAACTGAACTCGAAGATCTATCATTCAAATTTACCTATCCTAAAGAATACTCTTCCATCACCAAAAAGCTTCAAAAAACAAAAGCTGTAAGAGAAAGGTTTATTCAAAAATTTTCACTTCCGATTAAAAAAGAGCTGGACCAGCAAGGTTTTAAATACCAACTAAAAGCAAGAACTAAAGGAATTCCGTCTATTTACAGAAAAACTCAAGAAAACGGAGTTGATTTTGAAGAAATATTTGATGTATTTGCTCTACGAATTATTTTAGATTCTAAAGACGAAAAAGCAGACTGTTGGAAAGTATATAGCATCGTTACA
>CALKFX010000054.1 GCA_938084875.1 uncultured Flavobacteriales bacterium
TGGGAAGTTATTACAAACCAAAAAAGGAAATCCCTTAACTAATTCTATTTTGTATATAGAACTTGCAAGACTATTAAATCTACCAATAATGGGAATTAATTTACCCAATCATTTTATAGTAGGTTATTTAAATTCTAAAGAAAACCATCAATATCCAAACAATTACAAATTCACAAAAAAAGATGTTAAGTTTTACATAAATCCCTTTAGCCAAGGAGTTGTTTTAAAGCACGACGATGTTCAAGACTTTATTCAAGAAATTAATGTTATTAATAATGAATATTACTATATACCTTGCCCATATAGCCATATTACCAAAAGAATTTTAACCAATCTTAATTTTAGCTACAAAAAATCTGATAACGTTCTTTTAAAAAGTGATATTAAAGAAATCATTGCTATTTATCATTAAATTTTAGCAGTTCATCATTAAAATGATAGCAACATTAACAAACATTATATATATTTAATTAAAATAGATTAATAGTGGATTTTGACGGATCTATAGATAATGTATATAATAATTCCATAAAAGCAATTCAAGATGCTTCTGGAAAACTTCTTCTTACATATTTAGGAGAAATGAAACCAGATACCATAACCAATCTCAGTGAAAAAGCAGAGTCCAAACTTTTTGAAATTAGCGCTGCTAAAAAAAATATAAAAAATATTTTTAATATTTTAATTGAGGGACTTCAAAACATCAAAAATCATGGCGAATTTAGTCCACAAAACAATCAGATTTCTTTTTTTCACATGTATGATATAGAAGATTCTTTTATTTGTAATTTCTCCAACTTAATTGATAACAATTATATTGAAAAAATATCTAAAAACATTGATCATTTAAATACACTTGAAAGACCAGAATTAAAAACACTTTATTTAGAAACTTTGACTAATGGACAAATATCTGAAAAAGGAGGAGCAGGCCTGGGTATTATAATTATGGCAATGAAGTCAAAAAATAAAATTGACTATAAAACTTCTTCTATTGACAGTAATTTATCCATGCTATCATTAAATATTAAGGTTACTAAAGCTTAATTTACTACTTCAAATAATAATTTACTTTATCCAATAAATTCCAATTTCCTTTGGTGAAATCTGGAATTTTTATTGGCTTACTTCCCTTATTTACTGACTTTTTAGACAACTCAACAATCGAAGACCATTCAGCTGCATCGTATACATCTTGATCTAATGGAAGTCCATTTCTTAGGCAGTAAATTAATCTATAATCCATTATGTAATCCATTCCCCCATGGCCTCCAATTTCCTTTGCTTTATCTTTAATTTGTTTGATTACAGAAGGTTCATATTTAGAAAGTGTATCGTTGATTTCCTCCACACTAATTGATCGATGAGCTTTGGGCTCAAAGGCCATAGATTTAACTGGATATTTTTGAACAAAGCCATTAGTTCCACTTACAGTAAATAGTCTAGAATAAGGTCTAGGACTGGTTACGTCGTGTTGCAACATTATAGTCTTACCATTGCGTGTTTTAATTAATGTTGTGTTCATATCTCCCTTTTCAAAACTATCTCCATTCCATTTATTTTCAGGTGCAAAATTTTCTTGTGAATATTTAGTTAATCCATATTGATTACTAGACATAGAGACTAAATAAGTCATTTTATCCCCTCTGTGAATGTCTAACAGATGTGCTAATGGCCCCAAACCATGAGTTGGATAAGTATTACCATTTGTTTTTTGTAAATTCTTTAATCTCCAATGATTCCAATAGTAGGTATTGCTAAAATTTAAAGCTCGTAAATCGTGAATATAAGCACCCTCTGCATGGACTAAATCACCAAATAAATTATTTTGAGACATATTCAATACTGTAATTTCAAAAAAATCATACATGCAATTTTCTAATTGAATACAATGTTTTCTTGTCTTCTCTGCTGTTTTCACCAACTTCCAACAATCTTTTACTGTCATTGCTGCTGGAACTTCGACTGCAACATGTTTGTCATTTTTCATTGCATAAATTGCTATTGGAGAATGCAATTCCCAATGGGTGCAGACATAAACTAAATCGACATCATTTCTTTGACAAATAACCTTCCAATCCTCTTTACCATAATACTTTACTGGTTTTTTATATTGGTAATTTTTAAAATGTTTTTCGTGTGAATTATTTACTTTACTTGAGTCAATATCAGCTATAGCAACTATTTTAACTCCTGGAATATTTGGGAGTCTACCTAATGCAGATTGTCCACGGTTTCCCAGTCCTATTACAGCAATTCTCACTGTATCAATTTTTGGACAGCTTAATGCAAGAGCATGTTTGTTTTCATCTAAAGTATTATTCCATTTAACAAAAAGAGCATCATAGAAATTATCTTCTAGATAAGGATCTTGTGCATTAAATAAAGAAATATTTAGACACAGTAATAGTACAGCAGAGAATCTAAGAAAAAAGGGTGGAAAATAATTCTTTAAAATATTTATTTTAAAAACATGTAGCATTGTAACGTAATTTAAAGAAAAAAATAAAGCTAACAGTCACTAAATCTAAGAACACAAACTTTTTTGAGGTGGTGCAAACTTTGTTAGATTGATACCAATTACTGCACTTTCATACTCATCCATAGTAGGTGTTCTACCTAAAATTGCAGAAAGAACAACTACTGGAGTAGAAGCCAACAAGGACTCTCCTTTCTTTCTGTCAGAATCTGCAACAACACGTCCTTTAAATAACCGTGTAGAAGTAGCCATTACAGTATCTCCTTTTGCAGCTTTTTCTTGATTTCCCATACAAAGGTTACATCCTGGCCTCTCCAAATACATCATATTCTCATACTCCTTACGAGCAGTATTTTTAGGAGCACTGTCGTTAAATACAAAGCCCGAATATTTTTGTAATACATCCCAGTCTCCCTCTGCAGTTAATTCGTCAATAATATTGTAAGTAGGAGCTGCTACTACCAGAGGGGCATGAAATTCTACTTTACCATGAATATCCTCTAAATTTCTAAGCATTTGGGCAAGAATCTTAAGATCGCCCTTATGAACCATACAAGAGCCTACAAATCCAAGATCAACTTTTTTATTTCCACCATAATATGAAAGTGGTCTAATAGTATCATGGGTATATCTTTTAGAAACATCTTCGTTATTCACATCTGGATCTGCTATCATTGGTTGAGCAATAATATCTAAATCTACTTCAAATTCCGCAAAATACTTAGCGTTAGAATCTGGCTTTAATGCAGGTTTTTTCCCCGATCTAATTTCTGAAATTCTTTTATTTGCTCTGTCTATAAGACTTTGAAGGACCTTTAGTTTATTGTCCATTCCTTTTTCTATCATTTTGCTAATTCTACTTTTAGCAACCTCTAATGATTCTATCAAAGTATCATCCTCGGAAATACAAATAGAGGCTTTTGCCTTCATTTCTGCAGTCCAATCTGTAAAAGTAAAGGCTTTATCTGCAAGAAGAGTTCCAATATGTACTTCAATAATTTTACCTTGAAAAACATTTTCTCCGTCAAACCTATCTAGCATTTGAGATTGTGTAGCATGAACAACATCTCGAAAATCCATATGAGGCTTCATTTCCCCTTTAAAAGTAACTTTAACAGATTCTGGGATGGGCATTGAAGCTTCTCCTGTAGCGAGTGCAAGTGCAACAGTTCCTGAGTCAGCACCAAAAGCAACTCCCTTAGACATCCTAGTATGAGAATCTCCACCTATAATTATTGACCAATCATCGACTGTAAGGTCATTTAATACCTTATGGATCACATCTGTCATTGCATGGTATTTTCCCAGTGGGTCACGAGCAGTAATAAGTCCAAAATCGTTCATAAACCTCATAAGTTTAGGAATATTTTCCTGTGCCTTTTTATCCCATACCGATGCAGTATGACATCCAGACTGGTAAGCTCCATCAACAATAGGCGAGATAATTGTCGCGGCCATGGACTCCAGTTCTTGCGAAGTCATTAGTCCGGTAGTATCTTGTGAGCCTACTATATTTACCTCAACACGAACATCAGATCCGGCATGTAATATTTTTCCTGGAGTTGTTCCAACAGCATTTTTATTAAATATTTTTTCTACTGCTGTTAATCCTTGACCATGGTGAGAAATTTCTTTTGACGGAGCAAAGACCACAGGCATATCAATACCTAAAGTCTTGGCTGCAAATGTTTGTAATTTTTTTCCAAATACAATTGCATATGAACCACCTGCTCTCATAAACTCCATTTTTTGTGGAGTAAAAGCGGCAGAAACATCACTTAGTTCTGTTGGTCCATTGTATAGTTTTTTCTTTTTTGTATTTATGGTGAGAACTGTTCCAGTTTTAACAGAATATACTTCTTCTAATACTGGCTCACCATCTGAATCCATCACAGTATTTCCATCTGCATCTTTTTTCTTAACCCAGTTTTTTAAATCTAGTCCTATTCCACCAGTTACATCTACGGTTGTAAGAAAAATTGGAGAAATCCCATTGGTGCCAGCAACTACAGGAGCGATATTAATAAATGGAACAAAAGAACTTGCTTGTTTTCCAATCCATAGAGCAACATTATTTACACCTGACATTCTTGACGATCCAACACCCATAGTTCCCTTTTCTGCTATCAACATTATTCTTTTATCTGGATGTTTCTCTTTTAAAGCTAATAGTTCATTTTGACGTTCTGCATTGTGCTCAAACATACATTTTCCATGTAATTCTCTATCTGACCTAGAATGGGCATCACTTCCTGGAGATAATAAATCTGTAGATATATCACCAACTCCAGCTACATAAGTAACCACTTTTATCTCTTCTTCAACTACTGGAAGTTTGGTGAAAAATTCAGCATTTGCATAACTTTCTAAAATCTCTTTGGCTAATAAATTTCCATTATTATATGCGTCTTCTAATCGAGACATGTCAGCTTCGTAAAGAAAAACTTGAGTTTTAAGTACTTTAGCAGCTTGTTTGGAATTAGAAGAATCGCTACTTAAAGCTAAATCTAGAAGTACATCAATAGAAGGACCACCTTTCATGTGAGACAATAGTTCAAAGGCAAAAGCTGGAGAAATTTCTTCTAGGGAGAAAGTTTTAAGGATGATTTCTTTTAAAAATTTTGCTTTAACTGCTGCTGCACTTGTTGTTCCAGGAATGACATTGTAGGTGAAGAAATTAATTGAATCTTCTCTATATTGGTGAGATTCATCTTTTATTTGATCTATAATTTCACTGAGTAATTCTCCATCTTCAATTGGCTTAGGATGAAGCCCATCTTCTTTTCTCAAATCAATTTCTTTTAAGTAATCCTGGTATAAACTCATATTTAAAGACTTTTAATTTTTTTTAAACTTTGGAGATTATAAATTACTCAACAGATTATAATCTAAAAATTTCGGAACACAAATTTACTGAATTTGAGCGAAGTAACAAAGATAGTTTGGTCAATATTAAAGAAAAAAATTCTGGATAAAAAAGAGCCGATTTAACGAAGAATATTTATTATTTCTGCTAAGTTGAAAACTTCTTTCCATGCATTTGTATTATTTGATTTTTGATAAGGATTAAAATATATAGCCTTCATTCCCACCTTTAAAGCACCCTCAATATCTGTATTTAAATCATCACCTATCATTATAGAGTTCTCTACACTTGCCCTAGCTTTTTCTAAAGCATAGTTAAATATTAAAGGACTTGGCTTCTTTGCTCCTGCCATTTCAGATGTTACAACTATTTTAAAAAATTTAGATAGCCCAGACTGGTCAATTTTAATATGTTGAACTTCTTGAAAACCATTAGTAATTATATGCAATTGATAATTATGCTGAAGCTCGGTAAGTAACTCTATAGTATTTGGAATTAAAATTGTTCTGTAAGGGGAGTTTTTAACGTAATCATCCCCAATTTTAATTGAAAGATCTAAATTATAAATACCAAAATATTCAAGGGTTTCTTTAAATCTCTCAAATCTTAAATTTTCTTTACTAAGTTGATTTAACCTATATCTTTCCCAGCATTTTTCGTTTATTTTTTTGTAAACTTTCACAAATTCTTCAGCTAATGAAATTCCTTTTTGATGCAAATTGTGAGAATGGTATAAATTAATCAATTCATTAAAAGAGTTGGTTTCAAAGTCCCATAAAGTTCTATCTAAATCAAAGAACAAATGTTTTATATTCATCAATTAAAAATAAAGTGATTTATAAAGGTTAAAATAAAAGAAATTGAAGCAAGAGATATAAAGACTAACCAGTAAGTAAATTTTCTATTTCCATAAAATTTAAGAACCACAAACGTGCCTATTGGAATTGTTAAAAAAACTGGTGCTAGTGAGCACAAGATTAAATATCCCAATTTTGAATTTTTTATTTTAATAATAATCCTATTTCTTTTCTTGAAATTTTTTTTGCTCTTTTTTAGAAAATATCTGTCTTTAGAAGAATTGTTTTTAAAAAAAATAAGTCGTCCAACTAAATAAGAAACGTTGTAACAAAACAATGCGCCGAGGGTAGATGATAATAAAATTTCAAGAAAATTTAAGTCTGTAGTAGCCTCTGCAATTGATGCAGCAAATAAAAACTTTACATGTGCTAAAAAAAATACATATACATAGACATCCCAACTCATTCATCGTCTTTTTTTCCAAACGCCAAATCTCCAGCATCTCCTAATCCTGGAACAATATAAGACTCACTAGTCATTTTAGAATCAATTGCTCCTATCCAGAGAGTAGTATTTTCAGGTAAATTTTTGGAAATATATTCAACCCCTTGTTCACTACCAATAACACAAACTAGATGAATTTTTGAAGGAATACCTTTTTTTAAAAGCGCCTTATAAGCTAAAACCATAGACCGTCCAGTAGCCAACATTGGATCTGAAAGCAGAACAATCTTATCGTTTAAATTAGGACTTGCCATATATTGAATCTCCACTTCAAATTCTTCTTTACTAGTGTGTTTTCGGTATGCTGAAATAAAACAATTCTCAGCGTTGTCGTAGTATTTTAATAATCCATTGTGAAGAGGCAACCCAGCTCTTAGAACTGTAGCCAAAACTAAGTTTTCAGAAGGAACAGAAGTTTTGGAAGTACCAAGGGGGGTTTTAGTCACTTGGGAGTTCTCTTTTAAAGTTTTACTTATTTCATAAGCAGATATTTCCCCTAAGCGCTCTAGATTCTTTCTAAATCTCATACTGTCTTTTTGGATATTTTCATCTCTAAGCTCTGATAAAAACTTATTATATAGAGACGAATACTGACTAAAATTATAAACTTTCATAGTATGAATTTAACGAACAAAAGTGGATTAATCTAACCAAGTTGTCTCAAAGACTGATCTCCACCCTTTCCATCTGTCTTGATTACTTAAAGATTCATTATGCCAAACAGCATTAAATGTGCCGTTAACTTTTCTCACTTCTTGCTTAATTTTAGAAATTAATTTCGATGAATATTCTGGGGTAAATTTTAATTTGTCATTTAAAACACCATCCATATATGCAAATGGAAATATTTTTAGATCCGTAATACATTCATTCTCTAAATCATAAAAATAAAATGGTGTACAGGTTCCAGCTCTAAAGCCTATTCTATCTGAAAAACCCATGCTATAATCCTGCTTAATTCCAGCTTTTAATAAAATCTGATAGGATTTTGGAAGGGTGAATTTAAGATAATGGAATCTAGAAATAATTGTTTTACTAGTAATTTTATCCAGTCTACAAATTTCCATCTTTAACATCTCTAAATTATTAAATGAACTGTAAGATGGGTGAATTCCAGTTAAATGATTCTTGGAAATAGAACGTATTAAATTTATTAGAAAAGGATGGTTGTGATCAATGTTCTTATCCATCTTAGCATAATCGCCTAACAAAAAGAAAAAGATTGATTTTAATTGATTTGTTTTTAAAAATTCAAGAATGTAATCATAGTTATCGTATGGATCTTTAGTTTTTCCAACAAGGAATTCAAGTCTTTGTTTTAACTTATAAAATCTAAAACTAATTAAATCTTTAAAAAACGAACCTAAGGACCTCGACAAACTCTTGCCCTTAAAAGCATAAGCATTATCAATGTCAAAAGTGGAATACTGATGGAATTTTCTTGGAGAAGTTAATTCTACATTAAATTTTGCATTTAATAGACTTAATAGCGAAAAACACCACTGATCAACTATAGGATTCTGCTCTAAATTTAGTTTTACAAGGCTAGAGTTAGCAGAAATAAATCTATGGTGCTCATCATAATCCTTAGTATGGTACTCTTCCATTCTAGATATAATAAAAAAAATAGAACTTAAAATATCAAAATCGTGATCGCCTTTTTTTTGAGGAAAAAAATAGTTTGATTTGTTATTTAGAAAAATATATTTTTTAAAATCCCAGTTGCCATCTTCTAAAAATCCTGATGGCTGTATTTGATAATTTTGAAATGGAAGTATTTCATCTGAATAATTAACTATAACTCCGTCTAAATTTGTAGAGTCTTGAGTCCATTTAAATTCAATTTCTAATAAATTATTAAAAATAAAATTGAGTACATATTCCAATCTAGAACTTTTTATAGAAGAATATACTGTAATCATGAAAATTGATTAAGCATTTCTTTAGCTATAAATGAAGCTGCGTTTCCATTACCAAAGACTTCTGGGAACTTTAAATCTGGATTTGATAAGAATCTTTTTGTAGCTTCCAAAATTATCTTAGAGTTGGTATCTGAAATAACTGCACTTTTAGTTTCAACAATTTCTACCCACTCTGTTTGAGGTCTTAGAATAATACATGGTTTTTTAAAAAAATAAGCTTCTTTTTGAACTCCTCCACTATCTGTTATTATTAATTCAGCATTTTTCTCAAGTGCAATCATATCTAGAAAACTAGCTGGGTCAATAATGGTAAGTAAATTAGAATTTTGTATTTTATTTAAAATTTTAGAATCTAAAAGCTGCTCCATCATTTTAGAAGTCCTTGGGTGCAAAGGAAGTATGATTTTCAGCTGATGAATTTCGGTAATCTGTAAAAAAGTAGAAAATAAATCAGTTAATTTTATTTTAGAATCGGTATTGTCATTTCTATGAACTGTTGCTAAAATGAATTTTTCATTTCGCAAATTTAATTTTTCTAAAATATCTGAATTTTGATCGCTAAGCTTAGAAAAGTATAGACTATTATCATACATAATATCACCGCAATGGTAAATGTTTGGGTAATCTGCAGATGCATTATTTGAATTTTCTTTTGAAAAACCTTCTTTTAGTAGATTGTTAAATCCACTTTTAGTCGGCGAAAAAAGTAATGTGGAAACATGATCACACAAAATTCTATTTACTTCTTCTGGCATTTTTTTATTAAATGATCTAAGACCAGACTCTATATGGACAATAGGAATATGAAGCTTAGAAGCAGCTATGGCAGTTGCTAAAGTAGAATTGGTGTCTCCGTAAACAACCACAGCATCCGGAGAATACTCTAGCATTACTTTTTCAATTTTCTCAATCATTAAAGCTGTTTGAGTTCCATGAGAAGAAGAACCTACTCTTAGATTAATTTGTGGCCTGGGAATTTCTAGTTCTGTAAAGAAAACATCAGACATATTTTTATCATAATGCTGACCAGTATGAACTATTATTTCTTCAATGTCCTGAAAGTCGTTTAAAATTACTCTGGATAAAGCTGCAGCTTTTATAATTTGGGGCCTTGCCCCTATTACAGTTATAATTCTCATTAAATAAATTAAATTTTCAGGACCATTAAATATAACAAACTTCTATTTACTGAACATATTATACAACTTAACGAATAATTATCTTTTGGGTTTTACAGTTAAATTTCATGATTTATTCTGCAAAAAAAAAGAGCTGTTACAGCTCTTTAAATATTTTATGAATTACTTTTTATAAAGCGTTAACTTTTTTAGTAAGCTTTGATTTGAGGTTGGAAGCTTTATTTTTATGAATAATATTTTTCTTCACTAACTTATCTATCATAGAAGATACAAATACTAAAAGAGAGCTAGCTTCTTTTTTATCAGTAGTTTCTCTAAGCTTCTGAATAGCTGTTCTAGCAGACTTATGCTGGTACTTATTTCTCAACGTCTTATCTTTATTAGACCTAATTCTTTTTATTGCAGATTTATGGTTTGCCATATTATTTTATTTTAGTAGCCCGTAGGGGAATCGAACCCCTGTTTCCAGGATGAAAACCTGGCGTCCTAACCCCTAGACGAACGGGCCATTTTCATTAAATGGAGCGCAAATTTAGTTTTTTTTTTAGTTAGGCAAAAAAAAATCAAATTAAATAAATTTAAATTTCATCATTATTGCTCTCAAATACAAAGCCTAATCTTTTAGCAGTTCTTAATTTATGATGGTCGCCAACTTGTTTTACCTCGTTGACAGAGACTTTATTTACAAGATCATAACTTGGTACCAAAAGGTCAAAGTCTAAAGAATATAATATAGCAGACTGGACAATAGATTTTAACTTGTCTTTATCTACAGTTGCATTAATAAAGTCGTTATACAAAAATCCCAATTGTCTTTTGCCTTGAACCATAAAATGGTTTTCATGATTAATAAATAATCTTCCAATTAAATAACCTAAATCGTTGGATCTATTGTACTTAAAAGAATCGTTTAAGAAATTGTAAATATTAATTAAACCACAATAGGCTCTATTTGAATTTTCTGAAATATAGCTCGTCTTCCAAAGACTATTTTCCGGATCAAATTTGAAAACATTGGTGTGCATTTGAAAAACCAGTAAATCACCCGAAACTCTTAATTGAGCTTCAAATTCTCCAGAATCTTTATATTCAATTATAATTCTTTCATCAACATCCGAAAGCTTATCATTTAAATCGTCTCCTATTTCCTTTAAGACACCTTTGAGTACTTTAAAATTTAAAATAATATTGCTAAAAACATCTTGTTTAAGTACACTCTTATCCTTAATTAAATTGAAAAGTAATTCTTGATTTTTTTTATAATCCATAGATTATTTTTAATATGCCCTAGCAAATATAACTTTCTTAGAATTTGGTTCCCCAGTGAGGACACAATTTCCTTTTTCAGATCCCTGTAAAGGAATACATCTGATAGTAGCTTTTGTTAAATCTTTAATTTTTTGTTCTGATTTAGAATCTCCATTCCAAAAAGCTTCAACAAAACCACCTTTATTGTTTAGAACTTGGTTCATTTGATCAATTGAATCTACTTGGAAAGTATTTTCATTTAAAAACAAACTAGCTTTTGAAAATAATTCTTCTTGAATTTTATTTAGACTATCTAACAATAACTTCGGCAAACCATCTTGAGAAACAGTAGATTTAGTTAAATTATCTCTTCTTGCTAGTTCTACAGTTTTGTTTTCCATATCTCTTGGACCAACAGTAATTCTAAGCGGAACCCCTTTCATTTCATATTCTGCAAACTTCCACCCAGGTTTTTTGTTATCGTCGTTGTCAAATTTTACTGAAATATTAAGTTCTGAAAGTTCTTTTTTTAATTTATGAGCATACTCAGAAATAATATTAAGTTGTTCTTCATTTTTATAAATAGGAACTATTACTATTTGAATTGGAGACAATTTAGGCGGCAAAATAAGACCTTTATCATCTGAATGGGTCATAATTAAAGCCCCCATAAGTCTAGTAGAAACACCCCATGAAGTTGCCCAAACATGATTCTTTTTTCCTTCTTTATCAGCAAAAGTAACATCAAATGCTTTGGCAAAGTTTTGACCTAAAAAATGTGAAGTACCTGCTTGTAAGGCTTTACCGTCTTGCATAAGAGCTTCTATACAATAGGTTTCTTCCGCACCTGCAAATCTTTCATTTTCAGATTTAACCCCTTTTACAACTGGAACTGCCATGAAATTTTCGACAAAATTTGCATAAACATCTAGCATCTGTTCAGTTTCTTCAATAGCTTCTGATTTAGTAGCATGAGCTGTGTGTCCTTCCTGCCATAAAAACTCTGAAGTTCTAAGGAAAAGTCTTGTCCTCATTTCCCATCTAACAACATTTGCCCACTGGTTAACTAAAATTGGCAAATCTCTATAAGACTGAATCCATTTTTTATACGTATTCCAAATAATTGTTTCAGATGTTGGTCTTATAATTAATTCTTCTTCTAACTTGGCAGCTGGATCAACAACAACTCCAGAACCATCCTCAGAGTTTTTTAATCTGTAGTGGGTAACTACTGCACATTCTTTGGCAAAACCTTCAACATGAGCAGCTTCTTTACTTAAATAAGATTTTGGAATAAGTAATGGGAAGTAAGCATTTTGATGTCCTGTTTCCTTGAACATTAGATCCAATTGATCTTTGATTTTTTCCCAAATAGCATAACCATAAGGCTTAATAATCATACATCCTCTAACATCTGAATGCTCTGCCAAGTCGGCTTTGAGAACTAACTCATTATACCATTTTGAAAAATCTTCACTTCTTTTAACAATACCCTTTGACGACATATAAATACAATTAACAGTCTAAATTACCAATTTGAAGGGATATGTGAGAAGGAATAGTAAATAAATACCCTATTTGGCACTTAAAACCTTATTTATTTTTCTATTCATTTTTGTGCTTTGCTCATCCGCGAGTGAAGCATCTACTAAAATTCTGCCGCTGTGTTCATCTACTATAATTCTCTTTCTAGCTGCTATATCAAGCTGAACTTGAGGTGGTATTTTAATAAAAGAACCACCAGAGGCACCTCTCTCTACAGGAACTACAGCCAAACCATTTTTTGAAGCTCCTCTTATCCTATTGTATGCTTTTAAAAATCTTTCATCAATGGATTTAGAAGCTTTAAGAGATTCTTCCATTAATATCTTCTCTTCTCTTTCTGTTTCTGAAATAATTTCTTCCAATTCCTTTTTCTTAGCTTCTAGAGCTTCTTCTTTAGCCTTGTGAAGGTTCTGAATTTCTTCTAAAATTTCTTTTTTACCATCAATTCTAGCAGAATTTTCTTTGATTCTTTTTTCTGCTAATTGAGCTTCCAACTCTTGGTACTCAATTTCTTTGCTTAACGAATCAAATTCTCTATTATTTCTAACATTTTTCTGTTTTTCTAAATATTTTTTGATGGAAGACTTAGATTCCTCAATAATATTTTTCTTTTCTAAAATTAATTGATTCAATCCTTCGATTTCTTCTTCAACTTTTTCTAATCTTTTGTTAAGACCAACCATTTCGTCCTCTAAATCTTTAACTTCCATAGGTAATTCTCCTCTTACCTCTCTCATATTATCTATTCTAGAATCAATGAATTGAAGATTAAAAAGTGATCTTAAAGTTTCTTCTGGTGTGTATTTTTTTGTTCTGGCCATTTTTATAAATAATTAATTGGATTAGTATTAACTGTTGTTAAACGGATTGCAAAATTAGTAAATTTTTTCATTAAAAATTCACTTATTAAATCTATTGTGAATTGTTCGGACTCATAATGACCAATATCGGCAATTAAAATTTTATTCTCAGCTTCAAAAAACTGGTGGTATTTAAAATCTGAAGTGATAAAAATATCTGCATTTTCAATCATAGCATTTTTCAATAAAAAACTTCCAGAACCTCCGCAAATTGCAACCTTTTTTATAGGCCTATTTATTAATTTAGTATGTCTAAGACCTGCTGCGTGAAACTTTTTCTTAATTAATTTTAAAAATTCTAGCTCATCAATAGGCTTTTCTAACTCTCCTATCAATCCTGAGCCTGTGTTAGAACTATTTTGAAGTTTAAAAATATCATAGGCAACTTCTTCATAAGGATGAGCGATATTCATAGATTGAATAATATCAGAAAGAAGATACTCTGGGAAAATAAACTCTAATTTTTCTTCTTTTACTTTTTCTAAACTACCTTCTTTCCCCTTATAAGGGTTTGAACCTGATATAGGAAGAAAACTTCCTTCTCCCGTTGAAGAAAAAACACAATTTTTATAATTACCTATATTTCCTGCTCCTGAACTAAAAAGAGCTTGAGAAACTTTGTCTGAATGAGATTCTGGAACAAAAACTACCAATTTTAAAAGATTTTGCTTTGGCAAAAGAATTTTTTTTCTTTTTAGGCCAATAACCTCAGCAATTTTAGAATTTACTCCATTTGGAACATTATCCAAGTTAGTGTGAATAGCATAAATATTGATGTTGTTTTTAATAGCTTTAAAAACAATAGAGCCTGTTAATGAGCTTTTAGTTACATTTTTAATTTCTCCAAAAATAACTGGATGATGAGCTACTATCAAATTACATTGTTGTTTGATAGCATCGTCAATTACTTCGAGGGTTACATCTAAAGACACCAAAACCCCTTTAACTTCACTTTTGTAATCCCCAACTTGAAGTCCAGAATTGTCGTAACTCTCTTGTAAATGCAAAGGAGCTATTTTTTCTAAATATTTTGTTACATCTTTGACTATCATAATTTGAAAAATGAATTCAAATATAAAACAATGAAATGGTACAATTGGATATTATTACCAATATCATTGGTGTATTGGATAATTACCAGTATTAGAAACATTTTATTTGAGATTGGTATATTCAAAGAGAAGAAATTTAATATTCCAATTATTGGAGTAGGAAATATAACAGTTGGAGGAACTGGAAAAACACCACATTCACAATATATTTCTGAATTATTACAAAAAAAATTTAAGATTGCTATTTTATCCAAAGGATATGGAAGAAAAACAAAAGAATTTAAATATGTAAACATAGATAGCAATTTTGACGAAGTTGGAGACGAGCCTCTTCAAATGAAAAAAAATTTACCAAAAGAAATTGTTGCTGTAGACCATAAAAGAGTAAATGGAGTAAATAAAATCATGAAGGAGCATCCTAAAGTAAACTGTATTATACTTGATGATGCATTTCAACACAGAACCATTAAAATTGGCTTTAATATTTTACTTTGTGACTACAACAACCCTATTTACAAAGATTATATGATGCCAGTTGGCCTTCTTAGAGAATCTAAGAAAGGAATTAGAAGAGCAGATTGTGTAGTAATTTCTAAGTGTCCTGAAAATTTAACCTTGGAAGAAATTAATAGTATAAAGAAAAAACTAAAATTCACAAAAGAGGTTTTTTTCAGCAAAGTAGTTTATGATAAAATAGTTTCTTTACACGGAAATAAAACCATTAAAAAAACATCTATTAAGAAGGTTTTATTGGTTACTGGAATTGCAAATTCTAGTCCAATTATTGAATATTTAGAAAGGTTAAAAATTCAAATTAAACATCTTAAATATAAAGACCACTTTCATTATCATAAAAAGGATATAAATAAAATTATTGATATTTATAAAAGAGAAATCAACGAAATAATAATATTGACTACAGAGAAAGATGCTCAGAAAATGAAGGTATTTGAAGAATTATCGAAGTTTCCTGTGTACTATTTGAAAGTTAGTATTGATTTTATAAGGAATAAAGATAAATTTGAAGAAAAAATCATGAAGTATGTTAAAGCTCATTCATAACAGCGTTGAGTATTTAAAAAAAGTAGCTGACTTCGAACCGGAAATTGGCATAATTTTAGGCACAGGGCTTGGAGGTTTAGTGGATGAAATTAAAACAGAAAAATCCATCTCCTACAAAGATATTCCCAACTTCCCTGTTTCTACAGTAGAAGGACACCAAGGGAAATTAATATTTGGTTTATTAGGGAATAAAAAAGTTATTGCAATGCAAGGTAGATTTCATTTTTATGAGGGCTACACAATGAGTCAAATTGTATTCCCGATAAGAGTAATGAAGTTTTTGGGCATTAATAAATTAATTGTAAGCAATGCCTCTGGAGGAGTTAATCCCAATTTTGAAATTGGAGATATTATGATAATTAATGACCATATAAATCTTTTCCCAACCAACCCTTTAATTGGCCCTAATATTGAAGAACTAGGAACTAGATTTCCCGATATGAGCGATGCATATGATGAAAATCTTATAACCCTTGCACAATCTCTTTCAAAAAATTTGAATATTAAAACGGTAAATGGCATTTATGCAGGTCTAACTGGCCCTACCCTAGAGACACCAGCAGAATACTCTTACATAAGAAAAATAGGTGCAGATGCAGTTGGGATGAGTACAGTTCCTGAAGTTATAGCAGCCAGACATATGCAAATACCCTGTTTTGGATTGTCTATAATAACCGATTTAGGGGTTCCAGGAAAAATTGTAAAAGTAACCCACCAAGATGTTCAAAATGTTGCTTCTAAAGCAGAACAAAACTTGACAAGGCTTATAAAAAAACTCTTAGAATCAATTTAGAAATGGAGCTAGAAAATGCACTATCAAAATACGAACCTGTAATAGGAATTGAAATTCATGCTCAGCTTAAAACCAATTCAAAAGCATATTGTGGCGATAAAAATGAATTTGGAGCCTCTCCTAACACCCTTACTTCACCAATATCATTAGGCCACCCAGGAACATTACCAAAATTTAATAAAGAAATAATAAATCACGCTGTCAAATTAGGCTTAGCTTTAGATTGTGATATTACCAGAGAAATGCATTTTGATAGAAAAAATTATTTCTATGCCGATTTACCTAAGGGATACCAAATAACGCAAGACAAAAAACCAATTTGTAAAAATGGTAAAATTTTAATTAGGTTAGAAAATAATAAAACCAAGGATATTGAATTAACTAGAATCCATATGGAAGAGGATTCTGGTAAAAGCATACACGATTTAGACCCATTTAACACTCTTATTGATTTAAATAGAGCAGGCGTTCCACTTTTGGAAATAGTAACTGAACCGGTAATTAAAACTTCCCATGAAGCTTATCAATATGTTTCTGAAATAAGAAAACTTCTCAGGTATTTAGATATATGTGATGGCAATATGGAAGAAGGGAGTATGAGATGTGACGTTAATATTTCAATCATGCCCATTGGAAAAGATCAATTTGGAGATCGAGTAGAAATTAAAAATCTAAATTCCATTAGAAATGTTCAAAGATCTATTGATTATGAAATCGTTAGACAAGCAAAATTATTAGATGAAAACAAGAAAGTAAATGTAGAGACAAGAACTTTTGATGCACCAAGTGGAAAAACTAGCGCTATGCGAAAGAAAGAAGCAGCACACGATTATAGATATTTTCCAGAACCAGATTTGAATCCGATAAAAATTGAAGAAAAATTACTCATGGATATTCAATCCTCTATGCCTAATCTTCCAAATGATTTATTTGAAAAATTTACTAAAATATATGGACTTTCTAATTACGATGCCTTAGTAATCATTGAGCAAAAAGAAATTGCATTTTATTACGAAAGTATTTTAGAATTTACTAAAAACTATAAAGGAGCAACCAATTGGCTAATGGGGAGTATTAAATCCTACTTAAATCTAAAGGCAATAGAAATAACAAATTTTCCAATTAATGCTGAAAGCATTGGTATGCTTATAAATATGATTGATGATGGAATAATTACCCATTCCTTGGCCAACCAAAAATTATTTCCGGAAATGTTAAAATTTCCACAAGAAAATCCAAATTCAATAGCTGAAAAAAACCAGTGGATCAATCAACAAAACGAAAATAATTTGGAAGTCTTAGTTAGAGAAATATTGGATAAAAATCCAAAAGAAGAAGAAAGATTAAAAAATGGAGAAAAAAAACTTACTGGTTTTTTCATTGGTAAAATAATGAAAGCCTCCAATGGAACAGCAGATCCAAAAAAAATAAATCAATTACTCAACCAATTAATCAATTAAAAATGAAAAAAGTTATTTCTATTTTACTGATTTTAGTTATAATAAGCTGCAAAGGTGAAAAAGCATCTATTAATAATGATAATAATTATTTTTTAGAATTTATACAACAAACCGATCAGTATATTTATTTATTTAAAATCGATCGAAACAACCCCTTAAAAATTGATTCCTCCAAATCCAATAAAGGGAGTCATCAATTTAACATTAGTTTACTTAAATCGGATATTTTTTTAGTAGGTACTTCACCAGAAAAAAGTGTTCTTTTTATAGGTAGTCCGAATGAAAGCAATAAATTTCTTTTTACAAATGGAGAATATGAAGAATTAGTTGTCACAGGTGATTCCACCAACGTATTATTACAAAAATACTTTAAGTTTAGAAATAATATTATTAGTCAGATACAAAGTATAAACACTTCCAGCGAAGAAGAAAGAATAATAGCTAGAAATAGCATTCTGACAAATTATCAATCTTATTTAAAAAAGTTTATAAATGAGAACAAAAACTCACCATGTATAATAATGCTTCTTGGTGAAATTCAGAACCCAATGGAGTTCAAAAACGAGTTATTAATAATTAAAAATGTAGTTCAAGAAAAATTTGAAAAACAAAAATATTTAAATGAGGTAGTTAAGCTAATAGAAAAAGCAAAGCAACAAGAGGATTATATATTTCAACAAAAAAATAGAGCTAATGAAGAGAAAAATTTAAGAGAACAATTAGGATTAAATATTGGAGCAATTGCACCTGAAATAAATCTTAAAAGTCCCGATGGAAAGTTGATACCTTTAAGCTCGCTTAAAGGTAAAGTAGTGCTTTTAGACTTTTGGGCTTCGTGGTGTAGACCTTGTAGAGCTGAAAATCCTAATGTAGTTAGACTATATAACAAGTACAAAGACAAAGGGTTTACAGTCTACAGTGTATCTCTAGACCAAAACAAAGACAAATGGTTGGCAGCAATTACTCAAGACCAATTGACTTGGTCGAATCATGTTAGTGAGCTTACTGGCTGGAAATCTTCAGCTGGAAATAAATATGGTGTCTCTAGTATTCCTAAAACATTTTTAATTGATGCAAATGGAAAGATAATAGGCTATGATTTAAGAGGAAATGATTTAGAAAAAAAACTTTCTGAAATTCTGTAAATTTTAACAATGAAGCGTCTAATCATAACAATAACTTCCTGTTTTATTGTGCTTATTTATAATAGTCAAGATTACTTCCAACAAAAAGTAGATACTTATATAGACGTTGAATTGGATGATGAAAACCATATTTTAAGAGGTTTTGAAAAGATAGTATATTACAATAACTCACCCTCCGCTTTAAATAATATTATTATTCATCTTTGGCCAAATGCTTACAAGAATAGTAATACAAAACTCGCAAAACAAAAATATTCTGATGGTAGTACTTCATTTAAATATGCCGACTCAATAGATTTAGGCTATATAGACTCACTTGATTTTAAAGTAAATGGCGACAAAGTAAAGTGGGAATTTTTAAATGAAGAAATAGATATTTCTGAACTCCGCCTTAAAAAACCTTTAAATACAGGAGATTCAATCATTATAACGACGCCATTTAGAGTAAAAATTCCTTCTGGAAAATTTTCAAGACTTGGACATATTGGTCAATCCTATCAAATTACTCAGTGGTTTCCCAAGCCTGCAGTATTTGATAAAAATGGATGGCATCCAATGTCTTATTTAGATCAAGGAGAATTTTACTCTGAATTTGGGAATTACGATGTAAGTATTACCATTCCAAAAAATTATATACTTATGGCAACAGGAGATTTACAAAATGCGGAAGAGCTTGAGTTTCTCAATGAAAAGGCAGAATTAACATCTCAACTTATAGACGAAAATAAACTCCCAGTTAGAGATTCTTTTGGCAGAAAAGACATGAGTTTCCCAAAGAGTAGCACAGAGAAAAAAACATTAAGATTCGTTCAAAAGAATGTTCATGATTTTGCATGGTTCACAGACAAGAGGTATCACGTGTTGAAAGGAGAAGTAGATGTAAATAATAGAAAAATAACATCTTGGGCATTATTCACCAATAACGAAGCCAAGTTATGGGAAAGATCTATAGAATATATCAATGACGCGACTCGATATTTCTCAAAATGGGTTGGAGAATATCCATACAATCATGTAACAGCTGTCGATGGAACTATTAGTGCAGGAGGTGGAATGGAATATCCAAATATCACAGTAATAGGTCGTTCTGGAGATAGTAAATCGCTAGAAACAGTAATTATTCATGAAGTTGGACACAACTGGTATTATGGTATTCTAGGAAGTAATGAGAGAGATAATGCTTGGATGGATGAAGGCCTCAATACATATATTGAAATAAGATACATGGAAGAAAAATATCCAAATGGATATTTTAGAAAAAAAGACACATCTCAAAAAAAATCAAGAGGAATATCATTAAACATATCATTGGAAGAAAAAGAATTGCAACATATTGCCTATCAGTTTAATGCCTCAAGGAATTACGACCAACCCCTTGTAATGGAATCTAAAGATTTTACCCAAATGAATTATGGAGCGATGGTTTACTCAAAAACTGGCATTGGATTTCATTACTTGAAAGCATACCTAGGAGAGGAGCTTTTTGACAATTGTATGAACGAGTATTTCAACCAATGGAAATTTAAACATCCGAATCCGGATGATATTAAAATAGTATTTGAAACTATTTGTAGGGAAAATTTGGATTGGTTTTTTGAAGATTATATTAAAACCACAAAAAAAACAGACTATTGCTTAAAAAAGGTTTCAAAAATAAATGACCAAGAATATTTAATTAAATTAAAAAATTTGACAGGCTATAAATCTCCTATCCCTGTTCAGATGATTAATGATTCTAATGAAATAATTTCTGAAAAATGGATCAATGGATTTAAAAAAGACACAACATTTGTATACAAAACAAGTTTAAAACCATCTAGAATTGCTATGGATTATAACGTGATAACAACAGATTATAATTACAAGAATCATTTGGCAAGAGCAAATGGAATATTTAAATTTTATAAACCATTAAAATTCAAATTTCTTCCGATAAGCATCAATAATAATAAAGAAAACCTAATTTATTATTCCCCTATTATAGCAGGAAATGCTTACGATAAAACAATGGTTGGATTAGCACTTTATAATTCTAGCATAAACGATAAAAAAGTAGAATGGTTGGTAAATCCTCTTTACGGTTTTGGCTCTAAGAAATTGGTCGGATCAGGTAAAATTCAAACTAATATCAATACAAATGGACTTTTCCCAAGAATTGAACTAGGCTATAAAATTAGAAGTTATCATAACGAACATGATAATTTATATAAAGAACAAAGATGGACCAAACAAGAGATATTTACAGACTTAAGAATAACCTCAAAAAACTTAAGAAGCTCTCCATTTCAAAATATTAAATTAAGAACTATAAAAATAGATGACTTTGAACCTGATGCTACATTGATATGGCCAGCGCAACCCAGAAAAAAGACGACTTATTATGGTGAAATAGAATACAATTTAAAAAGTAGACAAATTCTAAAACCTAAAGAACTAAAATTAAACTATTTATATGGATTTAATGAAAATAGAAACCTAGTAAATTGCTTACAATTAGACTCTAAAATAGAAAAAACCTACAACAAAAGTTCGGATAAAATTAGATGGAGATTTTTTGCTGGCTACCATTTTAACCAAGACATTTCCAGACAGTATTCATTTTATCTTAGTGGAAAAAATGGACGAACAGATTATTTATACGACAATATATATTTAGGTAGAAATTCTTCAAATCAAAAATATCTATTATCAAGACAAAATGATAATTCTTATGGCGGATTTAAGGTAATGGATACCACTTTAAGAAGTGATAACTGGATGATTTCTAATAATTTTAAAATTGATATTCCAAAACTTCCTATTGGTGTATTTGCTGATTTTGGAATTTTCAGTACTACTACAGGTGAAAATAAAATTAAATGGGAATACAATGCTGGAATATACGCCAGTGTCACTGTAAATAAAGAAATTATAGGAATTTATCTTCCTATATTCTATTCAGATAATATTGGAGGAACATTAAACGATTTTAAAGTATTACAAAGAATAAATTTCATATTTAATCTAAAGAGTATAAATCCCTTCACCATTAAAAAAACTATAAAGCCATAAAAAATAGAACTAAAATATATTTTGCATCTGATTTCCATTTAGGAAGTCATAATGATAATAAAGAAAGAGAGGATAGAATAATCCGTTGGTTATCTTCTATTGAAGAAGATGCAAAAGAAATTTTTCTTGTTGGAGATATTTTCGATTTTTGGTTTGAACACAAGCACACAATCCCAAAGGGTAACACTAGGTTTCTTGGTAAGCTTGCAGCCTTAAAAGATAATGGCATTAACATCCATATTTTCACTGGAAATCACGACCTGTGGATGTTTGGTTATCTAGAAAAAGAAATTGGAGTAACAATACATAAAAAACCAATTTCAAGAGAGATAAATGGTACTGTTTTTTTTATTGGTCATGGAGATGGACTTGGACCAGGAGATAACAAATATAAGCTCATAAAAAAGTTTTTTACTAACCCATTTTGTCAGTGGTTATTTTCTAAAATTCATCCAAATTTAAGTTTTTCATTAGCAAGGTATTGGTCTAGGAAAAGCAGAGAGAATGAAAAGGGTGGTAGTCCTTCATTTCTGGGAGAAGAAAAGGAATGGTTAATTCAGTTTAGTAAACAAGAATATCAAAAAAACAAAGAAATTAATTACTTTATTTTTGGCCATAGGCATTTTCCTATAGAACACAAATTAGATAAAGATTGTACGTATATAAACCTAGGTGATTGGATAAAACACTTCACTTACGCAGTTTATAATGGAAAAACTACAGAACTTAAGAAGTTTTAAAAGCAGTGAATTACATACTGCTTATAAGAGCAGAAAGATCAATCAGTTTATTTGAATAACCAGCTTCATTGTCGTACCAGCTAATAATTTTATAAAAAGATTCATTAAGTTGAATACCCGCTTTAGCATCTACAATAGAAGTTCTGGCATCTCCAATAAAATCTTGTGAAACAACCAGCTCTTCTGTAAATCCTAAAATTCCATTGAGCTCATTTTCAGAAGCCTTTTTTAATGTCTCCATAACATGGTTATAAGATGTGTTTTTACTTAGCTTAACTGTAAGATCCACTACAGAAACATTTGCAGTTGGTACTCTAAAAGCCATTCCTGTTATTTTACCTACAAGACTTGGAATAACCTTAGTTACTGCTTTAGCAGCTCCTGTAGATGCTGGTATAATATTAACCAAGGAACTTCTTCCGCCTCTATAATCTTTTTTTGATGGACCATCTACAACAAATTGAGTAGCAGTTGCTGCATGAACTGTAGTCATTAAAGCTTCATCTATTCCATAGGAATCATTTAAAACTTTAGCTAGTGGAGCTAAACAATTTGTCGTACAAGATGCGTTAGAAACAATTAAATCAGATGATTTAATATCGTTATGGTTAACGCCCATTACAAACATAGGAGCATCTTTAGAAGGTGCAGATATGGCTACTTTTCTTGCTCCTCCATCAATATGGTACTGAGCAAGTTCCAAAGTTGTAAATATACCAGTACACTCTACAGCTACATCTACTTCAACTTCATTCCATTTAAGAAGTTTAGGATCACGTTCTGCAGTTATTCTAATATGCCTCCCATTTACATACAATTGGTTGTTTTTAACAGATATTTCTGCATCGCAAATACCGTGCACAGAATCGTATTTTAGTAAATATGCTAAATGCTCTATATCTAGTAAATCATTAATCGCAACAACTTCAATATTATCTCTTGTC
>CALKFX010000055.1 GCA_938084875.1 uncultured Flavobacteriales bacterium
TATAAGTTGTAATTCATCTAAAAACTTAAATAAACCTTCATCTATATCCAAAGATCTGATTGAATTCCCAGAAACAAGATGATCTCTTGCCTGCGTGTAGACTTTATAAATTTTCTCAGATTCCTTATCACCAGATTTAGCCTTTCTTTCAATTGCTCCAATTCTCTTTTCTAAAGTTTCTAAATCTTTTAATTGCAGTTCTAAATCAATAATCTCTTTATCGGAAACAGGATATACATTTCCATCAACATGGATAACATTATCGTCGTCAAAACATCTTAAGACATGAATGATAGCATCAACTTCCCTAATGTTAGCTAAGAACTGATTTCCTAGGCCTTCTCCTTTATGTGCACCTTTTACTAATCCTGCAATATCTACAATTTCAATAGTGGTTGGAATAACTTTTTCAGGATTGACTAATTTTTCAAGATCATTTAATCTACTGTCGGGAACTGTTATAGTTCCTACATTTGGTTCAATTGTACAAAAAGGAAAATTAGCAGATTGCGCTTTGGCATTTGAAAGACAATTAAAAAGAGTGGATTTACCAACATTTGGCAGTCCAACAATTCCACATTTTAGAGCCATTAATTTATAATTTAAAAGTAAATATTTTAGTTATTTATAATCTGTAAAATGCCTTGATTTTTTTCTTTTCCATCATCAAAGCTTAAGAAAAAATAATAAGTACCCGATCCTAACGGATTACCTTTAGAGTTGGTTCCGTTCCATTGGTTTTTGTAAGCAGAATCTTCAAAAACAACTTTACCCCACCTATTTAGAATTATCAAATTCACATCGTCATAAATCGATGCGAAATGGGTGTAAAAGTAATCGTTAAGATTGTCTCCATTTGGAGTAATAACATTTGGAATGTCACACTTTTCAATTACTAAATCTTCAGATGTAGTTTCTTCACCACACTCATTAAGAACTGTTAATTGGATTTCGTGATTTCCAATAGTATAGTTGTTACTATTTAGGATTAAGGAATCTCCGATAGAAATTATATCTCCATCCATGTCTGTCCACTCGTAAGAAAAATCAGTATTGGTATTGTAGATCACAGAGATAATACTTTGTCCAACACAAAAAGTATCTAACGAAAATGGGAAAGGCTCTGGTTCTTCATTGAACTCAACTATGTGTATTAATGTATCGTTGCAATACACATCAAATAATCCCATAAAGTATGCGCCAGGTTCTGATGCTGTGATTGTTGGATTCGCGACAGTATTACTTGGATCAAAGGATAATGTTCCAAAATCGCTGTAATAAAGCCACTGTCCACCTGATGGAGGTAAATAATTTGAAGTATAATCAAAATAGTCATCACAAGTTGTAGTATCTCCTATTATCGATCCTCCTTGAATTGTTTGAACTGTAATAACAGTATCATAATAACATCCAAACTCGTCCTCCACAACAAAAGTATAATTTGTAGGTCCTAGACTATTTGGCTGAACTATAATATTGGTATCCTGATTGGAAATAATTGTAGTATCAGGCAACCAGTTGCTAGATGTAATTGAAGGAGCATAAGTTTCGCTATTTGGATGCAGAGTACTATTAAAATAAATTCCCCATTCACAAATATAACCATCATCAATTCCCAAATTATCTCTTACTGTTAATGTCCAAGTACCATTAATTGGACAACCAGTAAGTGCAGGAACAAAATTTTGCTCAGGTTGGTATAAGCCTGGTGTTACCATTTGACCAGCACTAGGACCAGTTGCCGTCGTTTGGGTAAAACCATTTACCCATGCCGGCATGGCATTACCTGAATTGGAAAAACAGTATTCTTCACAATAACCTATATTTCCAGTATTATTATCATATGCACCTCCTAAAAATGTATTACCTCCTCCAAAACCTCCAGGATATAAACCCGAGCCAGAGTAACTATTAAAAACATTTATACTTAATCCACTAGGACAAGTGAGCATCATTTCTAAATCTCCTAAATAAGAATGTTCCATTTTGACACACATTTTTTCAATATCAGAAGCATTTTGAATGGTAATTCCTGGTGTAAAGCCAGAAATATTAATATCTGTTGTATAATTAATTCCTGAACCATCAGGAAGATAAGTTTGGGTACCAAAAACTCCTCCTATTGGAAAGTTCGTAGAGACTGGGTCTACTCCTACTGTATCCGATCCAGTAACTCCACCAAATAATTCAGTAACTCTTCCTAAACAAATGGGAGATTGAGCTGGTCCACAAGTAGAAAAATTAGGTCTAGTAGATACTCTAATTTTACAAAAACTATATCGGAACTGACCAAAAGAATCTTCAATTTTCAAAGTAACAAAGTATCCGTTTCTTGCAGGAGGAGTAAATAAAAAAGAATTTGTTGTATACGATGATCCATCGCTCAATTCCCAAGAAACTGTGTAGGTATTAGACTGCATATATCCTCCTCCGCTTTGTGCAGCAGAATCACCACCTGGTTCATATGGAAAATATGGCTCAGCTACAAACTCAACAATATCACCAAAACAAATGTCTACATATCCAGTATCTATTGGAAATAAGTCATTTAAAGTATCTCCTGATCCGTTGGCATTTCCTGTTATAAATGCGCTAATATGATTAGAAAATGGTTGAATAAGGTTAGCACAAGATAAGTTTGCTCCCCAACCGACACCTTGAAAAGTGGCATCACTTACAAATTTAAATGTCAAACATCCTGATGTATTAGCCCAAGAAGCTGGAATATTTACTCCGTTAGGAAAAGTTGAATCATTTATCGCAGCAATTAAAGGGTCATTTACAGTAGGACCATCATATACATATAAAGTATCCGTTGGATGTATATTTAAAACATATCCGTTCGCAGGGTCGTTTAAAATTGCTAAAACCATTTTAGAACCGGTAGAATCAGGACATAAAGTAATTGTTTCATATTCATTAGGCCCATATGGTAAAGCATCTCCACCAGCATCTCTGAAATTAATAAAAGAACCATTGTTAAAATCCGTGTCACAGTTGCAAGGACCATTGGATGTATTGGAAGTCCAATCATCATCTGAAATCAAAACCTCAGGCTGAGCATACACTTCAAAAATGAAGAATATATTAAATAGGAATATATATAAAAACTTATTCAACTGAATTCATTTCCTTTTTAAGGTGATCGATTGACTTTAATACAATTAAAGTATTCCAATTGGTAACAAGATAGTATTGATAATCATTCATTAAAAATTCAACATCTATTTGGTTGATGTCTAATTTAGATGTATCGCTTATTAAAATCTCACCTGCTAATCTGTTGGAAAATGATTTTTCTTTAGGAATATCCAAAAAGTAATAACCATTTTTATTTAGATAGTTGAGATTTTTTTTCATACTTAAAAAATCTTCCAATTCTTGATTTTTAAGGTCACTTGGAAAGGTTACTTTTTGCGAAAAAAAAGAATTGCTGTATAAAAAAACCATAAATATTAAGAAGAATCTTTCCATAAAATTCGAAAATACAATTTTATGGGAATCTAGAACAAAATTAACTTAAGATATTATAAAAAAAGGCTATTGATCAAACTTTTAAGAGATATAAAATTAATTATTAAAATAGTTACTGAAAGTTGTTAACAGTGACCTCAATGAATAACTATATGCTTATTTTTGAATATTAAAATTTTAAAATGAAAGAATATAATTTAGAATCCTTAGAAAAATTTACTAACCAAGTAAGAAGGGATATAGTAAGAATGGTTCATGCTCAAAATTCCGGTCATCCAGGTGGTTCTCTTGGATGTGTAGAATATTTTACTGCAATCTACAAGGTAATCATGAACCACAGTACTAATTTCTCTATGGATGGTAAAAATGAAGATTTGTTTTTTCTTTCTAATGGACACATATCTCCTGTATTTTATTCTGTTTTAGCTAGAACTGGTTATTTCCCAGTAAAAGAACTCAATACTTTTAGAAAAATTGATTCTAGACTTCAAGGACACCCAACAACTCATGAAGGTTTGCCAGGAGTAAGAGTAGCAAGTGGTTCTTTAGGACAAGGTCTTAGTGTAGCAATTGGAGCAGCAACCACTAAGAAATTGAATAAAGACAATAGTTTAGTTTATACCCTTCACGGAGATGGTGAACTTCAAGAGGGACAAATTTGGGAAGCTGCCATGTATGCATCAGCAAAAAAAATTGATAATCTGATATCTACTATTGATTTTAATGGTAGACAAATAGATGGAGACGTAGATGATGTTCTTTCTCTAGGAAATTTGGATGAAAAATGGAAGGCGTTTGGATGGAAAACTTTAAGTTGTAATGGTAATAATCTTCAAGAAATGATAGCAACTTTAGAAACGGCAAAAGGTTTAACAGGAAAGAACCAGCCGATAATGATTTTAATGAAAACGGAAATGGGTTATGGTATTGATTTTATGATGGGGTCTCATAAATGGCATGGTGTCGCTCCTAACGATGAACAATTAGAATTAGCTTTAAATCAACAAGTTGAGTCTTTAGGAGACTATTAATACTTTAATATTTTTGTAACAATTTATGCAACTTTATTTTAAAATATTTTTTTTAATCCTATTAAGTTTTTTTAGTAGTGTTAATGGAGTAGGTCAAAATGAAGATGGTAAAATTAGAATACTGTTTATTTTCGATGGATCTAATAGCATGAATGCTCAGTGGGGAAATAGTAGTAAAATAACTATTGCCAAGCAGTTAATGATACAGACTATAGATAGTCTGAAAATGCTTGAAAATGTGGAGATAGCATTAAGAATGTATGGACATCAAACTAGAATTGTTCCTGGAAAACAAGACTGTTCAGATACTAAACTAGAAGTTCCGTTTGGTGATGCTAAAGATAATCATATTCATATAATTAATAAAATTAGATCTTTAGAACCTAAAGGTACTACCCCAATAGCGCGATCTTTGGAATATTCAGTAGATGATTTTCCAGATTGCGAAAATTGTAGAAATATTATTATTTTACTAACAGATGGTATAGAGGCTTGCGATGAAGATCCCTGTGCTGTTGCAATAGCACTTAAAGAGAAAAATATTAAACTTAAACCTTTTGTAATTGGACTTGGGTTAGATACTTCTTACTTAAGTCAATTTCAATGTATAGGAGAATTTTTAAGTGCGGAAGACAAAGATTCATTTAAAAGTGTTTTAAAGTTTGTTATAAGTCAAGCTTTAAATAATACTACAGTTCAAGTAAATTTAAATAACGTAAGAAATCTGCCCGAAGAAACTAATGTTACTATGAGTTTTTATAATAATAAAAACGGTAAATTATTACATACCTATATGCATACATTGAATAGATTACAAAATCCCGATACTATTGCCTTAGACCCATTATACACCTATAAACTTGTTATACATACTGTGCCAGAGGTAGTTGCAGAAGGAATTAGAGTAACCCCTGGGAAACACAATATTATAAATGCAAATACACCTATGGGAAGTCTTAATCTGAAGATTCAAGGATCTATTAACCAATATACTGGACTTTATTGCCTAATCAAAACTAACAACTCAATAATTAACGTTCATAAAATGAACACAACTAAAGATTATTTAGTCGGTGAATATGATTTAGAAATATTAACATTGCCAAGAATAAAATTTGATAAAATTAAAATTAATCAAAGTCAAATAACAGATTTAACAATCCCTCATTATGGAACCATTGAATTAAATAAATCTATTGGGCCTGCTGCTCTATTTTTAAAAAGAGATGGTAAAAATATTTGGTTGTACGATTTTGATAAAGAGATGACAATTGAAAGCTTGAATATTCAACCCGGAAGATATTTTATAAGCTTTCGAAATATAAGGTCTAAAAGTACTGCCCACACTATAATTAAAGAATTTACAATATCCTCAGGACAAAACATTAATATAAATTTATAACATGAAATTTGAAATTTTAGGAAATAAAGACACAAGATCAGGATTTGGAGATGGTTTGACTCAACTTGGTAAATCCAATCTGAATGTAGTTGCTCTTTGTGCAGATCTTACTGGATCATTAAAAATGAATGACTTTAAAGATCAATTTCCAGAAAGGTTTTTCCAAGTAGGAATTGCTGAAGCTAATATGATGGGAATTGCTGCGGGAATGACCATAGGAGGTAAAATTCCATTTACCGGAACATTTGCAAATTTTTCTACTAGTAGAGTCTATGACCAAGTTCGACAATCAATAGCTTACTCAGGTAAAAATGTTAAACTATGTGCATCACATGCAGGATTAACCTTAGGGGAAGATGGAGCTACTCACCAAGTACTTGAAGATATTGGAATGATGAAAATGTTACCTGGAATGACAGTTATTAACCCTTGTGACTATAACCAAACCAAAGCTGCAACCATTGCTATTGCGGATTATAATGGTCCTGTATATTTAAGATTTGGACGGCCAAAAGTTCCTATCTTTATTCCAGAAAACACTCCATTTGAAATTGGCAAAGCTTTACTACTTCAAAAAGGAACAGATGTTTCTATTTTCGCAACTGGTCACTTAGTATGGGAAGCTGTAGAAGCTGCAAGGGCATTAGCAAAAGAGGGATTATCTGTTGAATTAATTAATATTCACACCATTAAACCTTTGGATAATGATAGCATCTTAAGGTCAGTAGCTAAAACAAAATGTGTTGTAACTGCAGAAGAACATCAAATAGCTGGAGGAATGGGAGAATCAATAGCACAATTACTTGCTATTAGTCATCCAGTTCCTATGGAATTTGTTGCAGTTAATGATAAATTTGGAGAAAGTGGAAAACCAGCTGATCTAATGAAAAAATATGGTTTACATTCTTCTGATATAATTAAAGCAACCCATCGTGTTTTAAAGCGAAAATAATCGCCTTTGAATGCATGATAAAGAAATAGAAGAAGAAATTTTATCTCTTTTCAACGATGAGAAAACCAAAAAAGAAGGATTTACACTTTTGGTAAATCATTTTAAAAAATCTATATATTTTCAAATTCGAAGAATAGTTATTTCTCACGAAAATACAGATGATGTAGTTCAGGAAGTTTTCATCAAATGTTGGAACAAACTAAATACTTTTAATGGAAAATCTAAGTTATCAACATGGATTTATAGAGTAGCATATAACGAAGCGATTCAATGGATTAGAAAAAATAGAAAAGAATACCATTTAAATATTTCTGAGATTCAAACTAATAATCAGCCTACTACCAATATTTTCCATAAAGATGCCGAAGAAATAACCAAATTGTTAGAAAAAGCTATTTTACAATTACCAGAAAAACAGAAAATGGTATTTCAATTAAAGTATTTTGAAGATTTAACCTATAAAGAAATTCAAATAATTACTGGAGGAAGTATTGGAGGCTTAAAAGCTAACTACCATCACGCAGTTACTAAAATCGAAAAATTATTATCAAGAGATTAAACCTTTTAAGAAAATAATTATCCAACCTTTTATAATGATTAAAATGGACTACACAGAAATAACACAAAATAATGAAGTAATAAAACTTCTTAAAAAAAGAAAAGAAATTGAAGATAGGATTTATAAATTAGATGAAAATGCTTTAATTAATTATGAACTTAAGTTATTAAACAGTCCTGCTAATAATGAAACCTTTCCTAATACCTTTGAAGTAAATAAAGTAATTAGCAAATTAAGTAAGAGCTGTTAAAAATTAATAACAACAATGTTTAATGACTTGGAAATATTAAAAAAAAATAAAAAGAAGTATTTTAAATCTATTTATAAAATCCCTGAAAACTATTTTAATGATTTAGGTCCTATTCTTGAAAATCGAATAAATAGTTTAGAATCAAAAAAAACAAAAATTGTTTTATTTAAACAATTATTTAAAGCAGCTGCAATATTTTTACCACTGATAGGATTCTTCTTCATATTTAATTTACCCTACAAAAATGAAAGTATTAACTATGTTCAATTAAATGAATATATTGATGAATATTTGGCTGTAGAAAACGGAATATTTTACACATTCATTTATGAGGAAGACTTAAATAGTTTAAATATTTATGAAAATATAGATAATTACTTAGAAATAGAAATTGATTTTAACCCATAAAAAAAAAGTATGAAAAAACTTAACGAAATTAAAAAACTGAGCATATTACTTATTACATGTCTATCCTCCACAATTATACTTGCTCAAAATGAATTAGACAAAAAAAAAGAAAATAGACAAGCCCAAAAAGTTGCATTTTTTACTGCTAAAATGAATTTAAATATGGAAGAATCTAAAGTGTTTTGGCCTGTAGTAAATGAAATGGAAAATGAGTTAAAAGAGCTTAAAGATAAAAATGCTCATGGCAGAATGATATTAGTAGATAAAAAAATTGAAGACTTTTCAGATAAAGAATTAGAAGAAATAATAGATGCTAGAATACAAATGGGTAAAGAAAAAGTTGATATTTTAGTAAAATATCATGAAAAATTTAAAGAAGTAATTCCTATTAGAAAATTAGCAAAGTATTA
>CALKFX010000056.1 GCA_938084875.1 uncultured Flavobacteriales bacterium
GGCAAAAAAATGGTTAATTAGCCAGCCTTATATTGATGATATTTACAACTTAAGAACTTTACAAAATACATTTAACTCTCACAAAATACAAATGTTAATTAATGGGCTTCATCCCAAAAGATCTGGAGATATTTTTTTAACTCTCAGCCCAGGATATATTGATTGGTATACAAAAACTGGGACTACACACGGCAGTCACTATAACTACGACGCCCATGTCCCTTTATTTTTCTATGGCGCCAATATTAATCCTAAACAAATTTATAGAAACATAAAAATAACTGATATTGCACCTACATATTCTATTATAATGAAAACAGCTTTTCCCAACGCATGTACAGGAAATCCAATTGGAGAAATTTTTTAAAAATTTTAATATCCAATAATGAATATTATTTCTAAACATTTACTCACATTTTCATGTCTTTTTCTTTCCTCGTTCTCTTTTTCACAAACCTTAAATAATACACCTACAAATCTGCTCTATTTTAAATTAAATTCTTTAGAAAATCTCTCAGACTTTTCTTGGAAGCAAATTGAAGATAATTCACTAGACATCCCTCAAGATTTATTTTCTTTTAAAAACTTTTTAGATTCTATTGGAGTAGTAAATATTAGCCAGCCTTTTGGTAAGAAAAAAGAATTTACCAAGCTCTATTTGACATTTTTAGTGCAATTAAGAGACGATTATCCTGATTTAAACAAACTAGTTAAAAGAATGGAAAGTTTTTCTGAAATTGATTATTCAGAGCCTAAATATTTAGATTTTTTGGATTTTCAGCCAAATGATCCTAGTTTAAACAGTTGTTGGCATTTAACTAAAATACAAGCTTATGATGCTTGGGATTTAGGAACTGGCTCTGATTCTGTTGTTGTTGCCGTGGTAGATGATGCTGTAGAAATCAATCATCTAGATTTGACCAATGTCACTTGGAGCAATCATCTAGAAATTCCAAACAATGGAATTGACGATGACAATAATGGATATGTAGACGACTACAATGGCTACGATGTTGCAGACAACGATAACAATCCTAATCCTCCAAATACTAATCTAGACCACGGAACCCATGTAGCTGGAATTTCTGGAGCCCAAACCAATAATAATACTGGAGTTGCTTCAATTGGTTTTGGAATTTCTATAATGCCAGTAAAAGCTACTAGAGATAATAATTTCAATGGCACTATCAATAATGCTTATGATGGTGTTTATTATGCAGCTTTGAATGGAGCAGATGTAATCAATTGTTCTTGGGGAAGTTCAAACTTTTCAAACACTAATTATAATATTATTCAAATGGCACAAAATCAAGGTAGTATTATTGTTGCTTCTGCTGGGAATTCTAATCAAAACTTGGCATCTAACCCCAGATATCCGTCTTGTTATAACGGAGTTGTTTGTGTGGCAAATACTACCCAATCAGATGCTAAAAGAGGTTCTTCTAGTTATGGTTCCAGAGTGGATATCTCTGCTCCAGGAAGTTCAATTCTAAGTACAATACCGTTTAATAATTATGGGACAAAAAGTGGAACTTCTATGTCGGCTCCTATGGTGGCGGGTCTTTTGGGCTTAATGAAATCATTTTCACCTAATTCAACCAATGAACAATTAATATCTTGTATGAAAAGTGCATGTGATAATATTGATGCAATCAACCCTTCTTATGCTGGTCTTCTGGGAAATGGCAGGATAAATGCATATAATGCATTGCTTTGCCTTTCTCCTCCAAATGCAGATTTCGAAATTATTAAACAAGATAGTTGTTCGGGAGAGGTACAATTTTCAGATGCTACTTTGGGCGTGCCAAAATCTTGGGCATGGGATTTTGATGGAGATGGAATTATAGACGATACAACTAGAACAGCCAGAAGATATTTTAATCAATTAGGGTCTTATAATACTACTCTAACAGTTACCAATGATTATGGAACAGACACAAAAACTGTTCAGAATGCATTTAATATAACTCTTAGTGATGCACCACTCATTGATAACGAATTCATATGCTTGGGCGACTCTATTTTTTTAAAAACCAACGAATACAATAATCTGAATTGGTATATAAATGAAAACGATTTTGATCAATTCCACTCGGGATTAGAATTTATTACGGAACCAATTTATAACGATACTTCTTTTTTTATTTCTGAATTATCCGATACTTCTTGTTATTCTACAGGACTAAATTACTTTCCAAGTAACGGTTCCAACTCTTCCAATTATTCTTATTTATTGTTTGATGTTTTTCAAAAAATGACTTTAAAATCAGTTGATGTAAAGTCTACTGGAAACCAGGACAGAACCATTATTATTTTAGATAGTAGTAACCAAATTATTTTTGAAAAAACATTTAATAATTTTAATACAGGCGTTCACACTTTAAACCTGAATGCAACAATATTTCCAGGAAATAACTATAAAATAGGATTGTCCCCAAATTCCCCCGTAAATCTTTTTAGAGCTAATTCAGGAGCAAACTTCCCGTATGAAATTCCAGGATTATTAAGTATAACAAAGTCAATGATTAATCCAATTAACACCTCGACACAACAATATTATTATTTTTTCAATTGGGAAGTTTGTGATCCAATATGCGAAAGCCAGAGGACCGAAGTTAAAATATTTACAGATGTTTGTGAAAATATCCAAGACTTACAAGACATTGTTATTTTCCCCAATCCAAATGCAGGGATATTTACAATAAGAGTTCCAAAAAATCAAACTGGAAATTTAAAGGTTGTAAACATGTTAGGTCAGACAGTCTATGAAAATAGTTTTTCTGCCATAGTGGAAAGAGTTTTTATAAATATACCAAGCCTCTCAAAAGGAGTTTATAATTTGTCTGTTTTTATAAATAACAAGACAGTGGTTAAGAAATTCAGTATAGTTGAA
>CALKFX010000057.1 GCA_938084875.1 uncultured Flavobacteriales bacterium
TGGTAGCTTGTGATGTTTACAGACCTGCAGCTATTGACCAATTGCACGTTGTTGGCGAAGGTATAGGGGTAGAAGTATTTTCTAATAAAGAGGAGAAAAGTCCATTGCAGATTGCTAAAATGGGTGTTAAACATGCTAAAGACAATGGTTTTAATGTTGTTATTATAGATACTGCTGGTAGATTGGCTGTGGATGAGGATATGATGAAAGAGATTTCTGATTTGAAAAAGATAATTAATCCAACTGAAACTTTATTTGTTGTGGACTCAATGACTGGGCAAGATGCAGTAAATACTGCCAAGTCTTTCAATGAAAAAGTAGATTTTGACGGAGTTATTTTAACCAAGTTAGATGGAGATACTAGAGGAGGTGCTGCATTATCGATAAAATCCATAGTTAATAAACCCATTAAATTCATTGGAACTGGTGAAAAAATGGATGCCATAGATGTTTTCCATCCAGATAGAATGGCCGATAGAATTTTGGGGATGGGAGATGTGGTTTCTTTAGTAGAAAGAGCCCAGGAACAGTTTGATGAAGAGTCCGCAAAGAAGTTGCACAAAAAGATTAAGAAAAACCAATTTGACTTTAATGATTTTAGAGACCAAATAGGCCAAATTAAAAAAATGGGTGGTGTAAAGGATATTGCCGGTATGATTCCAGGAATGAAGAAAGCCATGAAAGGAAGCGAAGTAGATGAAAATTCATTTTCACCAATTTTAGCAATGATAGATTCAATGACACCCAAGGAAAGAGAATTCCCCGACTCTATTAACATGCAAAGAAAAAAAAGAATTGCTATGGGAAGTGGTAATGATGTTAACGAGGTGAATAAGCTTATGAAGCAATTTAATCAAACAAAAAAAATGATGAAACTCATGAGTAACAAACAGAATATGATGAATATGATGAAACAGTTTAAAAAAATGGGTGGTAAAATGCCTATGTAGCTTATGGAATTATTAGACGGAAAAAAAACTTCATTAGAAATTCAAAACGAATTGTCTGTAAAAGTAAAGTCACTTCTTGCAAATGGGATGAATCCTCCACATTTAGCAGCAGTACTAGTTGGGGACGATGGTGCTAGTAGAACCTATGTAAATGCTAAAGTCAAAGCATGTGAAAGAATTGGTTTTAAATCTACCTTACACCATCTTAGTTCAGATACAAGTGAGATAGAACTTCTTAAAGTCATAAATAGATTAAATGAAGACGATTCTGTAGATGGCTTTATAGTTCAATTGCCTCTTCCAAATCATATGGATGACCATAAAATTACTCTTGCTATATCTCCAAAAAAAGATGTAGATGGTTTTCATCCAGAAAATGTAGGAAAAATGGCTCTTGGATTGCCTACTTTTTTACCTGCAACTCCCAATGGTGTTATGGAATTATTGAAGAGATACGAAATACCAACTGAAGGTAAAAATACTGTTGTTGTAGGCAGAAGTAATATCGTAGGGACTCCAATGAGTATTTTAATGTCTAGAAAAAGTAATCCTGGAAATTCTACAGTGACTCTTGCACATAGTAGGACGAAAAACTTAGAGCAAATATGCAAACAAGCAGATATTTTGATTGTTGCAATTGGAATTCCTGACTTTGTTAGCTCTAATATGGTTAAGCCAAACGCGGTAGTTATTGATGTTGGTATTCATAGAATAGAGGATTCATCGAAAAAAAATGGATTTAGATTAATAGGAGATGTAAATTTTAGTGAAGTTTCCCAAAAGTGTTCTTATATAACACCAGTTCCAGGTGGAGTAGGACCAATGACCATAGCCTCTCTATTAATGAATACATATATTGCTTCAAATGAGAGAAATTAAAAAGATACTTATTGCCAATAGAGGAGAAATAGCTCTTAGAGTGGTTAAGAGTTGTATGAAAATGGGTATTAAAACAGTTGGGATATTTTCTGAAGCTGACAAAGATTCCCTATTATTAGAGTACGTTGATGAGCAAATTTTAATTGGTCCTGCACCTTCAAATAAAAGTTATTTGAACCAAGATTTAATAATAAAAAAATCTTTAGAAATGAAGGTAGATGCTATTCATCCAGGTTATGGTTTTTTATCTGAAAATGCATTGTTTGCAGAAAAGGTAATTGAAGCTGGGATTATTTTTATAGGCCCCTCTCCAAAATCTATAGAGATAATGGGAGATAAACTATCTGCAAAAAAAACAGTTTCTAAATTTGATATTCCACTAGTTCCAGGCTTAAACGAAGAGATTCAAGATGTAGATAAGGCAATGATTGCAGCTGAAAAAATAGGGTTTCCTGTTTTAATTAAAGCCTCTGCTGGAGGTGGTGGAAAAGGAATGAGGATAGTCCATGAAAAAAAGGATTTCAAACAACAAATGAAAAGAGCAGTTAGTGAAGCAAAAAATTCATTTGGAAATGGAGCTGTTTTTATTGAAAAGTATCTTTCAAAACCTAGGCATATTGAAATTCAAATTTTAGCAGATCAACATGGAAATGTAGTTCACTTATTTGAGAGAGATTGTTCTATTCAAAGAAGACACCAGAAAATTGTGGAAGAAGCTCCTTCTGCAGTTGTTTCAGAAGAATTAAGGGAAATTATGGGGGAAGCTGCTTGTAACGTAGCGAGGTCATGTAATTATCACGGAGCAGGAACAGTAGAATTTATATTTGAAAACAACTCTTTTTATTTTTTAGAAATGAATACTCGTTTACAAGTTGAACATCCTGTTACAGAAATGATTACTGGATTAGATTTAGTTGAAGAGCAAATTAACATCGCCAAGGGGGAAAAATTAAAAATTTCTCAAAAGGATTTGAAAATAAATGGGCATGCTATTGAAATAAGAGTATGTGCAGAAGATCCATTTAATAACTTTATGCCTGACACTGGTATAATTGAACTATATGAAATTCCCAAAGGTAATGGGGTTAGAGTCGATGATTGCACCAAAGAAGGATCAGAAGTTTCTATATATTATGATCCAATGATTTCTAAATTAATTGTTCATGCAGAAAATAGAAAAGAAGCTATTGATAAGATGATAAATGCAATAAATTTCTACACAATCTATGGAGTAAAAACTACCCTTTCCTTTTGCAAATTTGCGCTCAACCATTCCGATTTTAGATCTGGAAATTTTGATACTGGATTTGTCAATTTATACATGGAAGATTATAAGTTAGAGGTTGTTAAAAATAATTCAAATAAAGTTGGATTAGCTGCAATTTTTCAATTGAATAAAATGGATAAAATTTCTTCTTCTTTTCTTCCATCTTCTGCTACTAATTGGTTGCAAAACAGATAATACTGTCTTTATGTCAGTTTATTTGTCAGTTTGATTACTTGATTTCTGCCAAATTTCCAAAAATTCAAATGAATTTATTGATGGCATATACTTTGCACAGTTCATACAAATTTTAAAATCATAAAAATGG
>CALKFX010000058.1 GCA_938084875.1 uncultured Flavobacteriales bacterium
GCTGTAGACTCTGTACTTTCCATTGAAAAAGAAATAACCGAACAATGGCCAGATGATAGAAAATATTCTTTTGAAAAAAGAGGACGGGTAACAATGAAAGTATACAGTAGAGATTTTAGTAAAGAATATACCAACAGACTAAATAACATGCAAGAACGAAGACTAAAAGCTTCTATTAAAGCAGTTGGTTCTTTTTGGTACACAGCATGGATTAACGCAGGTCAACCAGACCTAAATGATTTAGCACTTTATGATGCGACTATCAATAAAGAAACTGAATTTAAAATTGATAAGAATCTAAAAAACAAAAGACAACACAGCAATTAAATTATTTTTTTCTTTTTTTTTCTTTTCTATTTTGTTTTAATGCTTTTCTAGCTTCATCAGTCAAAGGAACTCTTTTATAGTAAGTCATTTTTCCAGAATCTATTAGACCAATGGCTCTTTCCATTAGTAAATCTTCATTTTCGGAATCGTATTCACGTTTTAAATCTTGACCATTGACTAAACATAATGCTTGAAACCAAAAAGCTGTTCCTCCTCCACGATACTTTTGAATAATTTCATAGGTTGTCAACCCTGTAGATCTATAAATCATTTTCATAAGGTAAATCCCTCTTTTAATAGACATCTCCTTAATCTCATTTCCAAATTCTTTCTTTAGAGTTTTATTGCAACTAGATAAATATTTTTTCCTAGAATATTTTCCTTCAATTTTACTCAGAGAATCCTCAAAAGTAGTCAACATAGCAGAGCAAATTTTGGCATAGTCGTAGACACTTTTGACATAAAATTTAGTTCTGTTCCATTTTTTAACAAAAGCAGCACTTGAAGCTGTAATTTCCAAATCTGGAAGATATTGACCGAATAGAACAGAATCTTTATTTTCTAAATCTAAATTTTGAGAGTTAATAGTCAAATTGAGTAAAGAAAAAATTATAAGGATATAAAACTTCATTACTCCAATTTATTAATTGTAATTGATTATGAAATTAAGTTTTAATAAATTTTAACTTATTAAAGCTTAAATTTGTATCGATGAAAACAGTATTTGCAATAATTACATTATTTTTAGTTAGCCCACTACATTCTCAAATTGAGGCCCTTTTTGATTTAAAGAAATTTCATTCTTCAGAGAGTAACTATGTAGAAACTTATTTATTTATCTACGGAAATACACTTTTTGAAAATCCAGACTCTAATTTCAATAACAAAGGGGTTGAAGTACTTCAATATATTGAAAATGAAAATAAACAAATAATTGCTCATGAAAAATATATAATTAAAGAACAATCCGATTATGTAGAAAAGCAAGGGATTATCGACTTACAAAGATTTCCAGTCTCCAATGGCAGATTCACCGTCTACTTAGAAATAAAAGACATTAACGACACTAATAACGCAGAAAAATACCAAGAAGAATTCTCAATTTTTGACACTGACGAACCTTATTTTTCAGATTTAGAACTACTGGATAGTTATTGGAAAGAAGTGGAAGGTGAAAATAATAAAAGTGATCTTACTAAGTCTGGTTACCATATGATTCCATTAGTAACCAATTACTTTGGAGATGAATTTGAAAAATTAGCATATTATTTAGAAATATACAATATGAATAATGTGGACAGTTCTGCATCTTTATTACTTAAACAATTTATAAGAATTAAAGGAACTGATAAAATAGCGGGTCAGTACAATAAAATTAAAAAAGTGCCTACTCTTGAAACATATCCTGTTTTAAATGTTTTTGACATAAATAATTTACCTACAGGAAATTACGAGTTATGTATTCAGCTAAAAGATAAAAAAAACGAGCTTCTCTGCGAAAGAATCATAGATTTTCAAAGAACAAATCTTAAAAACAGCATGAGGCTAGACAGATTGAATGCAGTTCAAATCCACAATACATTCGTTTCTAGGATACCCGTAGATTCTCTTACAGAATCCATAAATTGTTTGTCCCCAATTGCTACTAGATTAGAATTAAATATAATTGACAAAAAAAATAATAATATTAGCGACACTTTAAAAAGACAGTTTTTATATAGTTTTTGGCTAAATAGACAACCAGAAAATCCAGAATTGGGATGGCTTAAATACAAAGGAGAAGTGAAAAAAAGCGATCAACTTTTTGCAACCAAGGTAAGAAGAGGTTATGAAACTGATATGGGAAGAACATTCCTTAAGTACGGTCCACCAAATACGATTACAGATAGACCAAACGAACCAAGTGCCTATCCCTACCAAATATGGCATTATTATAAAATTGGAAAGTTTAATAATAAAAGGTTTATTTTTTATATGCCTGATTTAGGATCTAACGAATATACAACACTTCATTCCACACTTCAGGGAGAATATTTTAATAGAAATTGGAAAACAGATTTACACAGAAGAAATACCCCAGGAAGAAGTGTTGATAATATGCAAAACCCCAACGATAGCCAATGGGGAAGCAATAGCAATACTTTCTTTGTAAATCCATAAGAGATAGAAACTGCAGTTGTCATATTGAACTTTAATGGAAAAAATTGGCTTGAAAAGTTTATTCCAACATTCATTACACATTCGGAAAATGATGCAGATATTTATGTTATAGATAATGGGTCATCAGATGGTTCTCTACCCTATCTAGAAAGCAATTTTTCTTCAATAAAAACCATCCATTTAGAAAATAATCTTGGATTTGCAGGTGGATATAATGAAGGGTTGAGAAGAATAGATGCAGAATTTTTTATAATAGTAAATTCAGATATAGAAGTTTCTGAAAACTGGATTCCTCCTTTAATAAAAGTTCTAAAGAACAATACAAACATATCGGCTGTTCAACCTAAGATTAAGTCTTACAACAACAAAGATTATTTTGAATATGCTGGCGCTGCTGGAGGCTTTATAGACGCACTTGCCTACCCTTTTTGCAGAGGAAGAGTTTTCGACAATGCAGAATTAGATAAAAAACAGTACGATACTTATTCAGAAATATTCTGGTCTTCAGGCGCATGTATGGCAATCAAATCTAAAGATTTTAAAGAGGTAGGTGGATTTGATAAAGATTTTTTTGCTCATATGGAGGAAATTGATCTTTGTTGGCAATTAAAAAATTTAGGAAAAAATATATTTTATACTAGCGAATCTACTGTTTATCATTTTGGGGGAGGAACTTTAAAATATAGCTCACCAAAAAAAACTTATTTGAATTACAGGAACAATTTATGGATGATTCATAAAAATTTTAAGGGGGATATACCATTGTTTTTATTTATTCTGATAAGACTTATACTAGATCAAGTTTCTGGAATTAAATTAGTACTATCCGGTGACTTAAAAGGTTATATATCCATTATTAAAGCCCATTATAGCTATTTTATTAGCATTAGTAAATTGAATGATAAAAGAAGACAATTTTCAAAATTAAATTTCCATGAGCTTAATGGATATTCTAGAAAATCTACAATTTGGAATTATTTTATCCTTAAAAAGAAAACTTTTTCTGAAATAATTAAGCAATAATTATAATTGTTCAGAAATAAATTCTTCAGATTTTTGCATAAGAGTATACATTATTTGGTCTTTCTCAATAAATGGAACTTTAGATCTGAAATTTGAGAGCATTAGCTCTAGTTCTGGAGAAGTCTTTCTTGGCCTTCTAAATTCCATCGCTTGAGCTGCAGTCATTAATTCAATACTCAATATTCTCTTAATATTTTCTACAACCTCCACCAGCTTCACTCCCGCTATGGAACCCATACTAACATGGTCTTCTTGTCCATTTGAAGATTCTATACTGTCTATAGAAGCAGGATGAGAGAAAATTTTATTCTTGCTTACTAAACTTGCTGCAGTATATTGAGAAATCATGAATCCAGAATTAAGACCAGGATTTTCAATAAGAAAAGCAGGGAGCCCTCTTGTCCCTGAAATTAGTTTGTAAATTCTTCTCTCAGAAATACTACCCAGCTCTGCTGCTGCAATTGCCATGAAGTCCATAGCCATTGCTATGGGTTGACCATGAAAATTTCCTGCAGAAATAATCTCATCTTCTTTATTAAAAACTAAAGGATTATCTGTAACAGCATTAATTTCAATAGTTAATTTAGCTTCAAAATCGTGGAATACATCCAAACTTGCACCATGAACTTGAGGAATACATCTAAAAGAATAGGGGTCTTGAACAGACTTACCATGAATTTGGTGTAAATCACTTTTGTCCAAATTTTCTAAAATTTGTTGAGCACATTGGCTTTGCCCTTTAAAGCCTCTTAAAAGATGTGGTTTTGAATCGAACGGAGACAATCTACAATTAAAGGCGTCTATGGAAAGTGCAGAAATTTTATGAATCCATTTAAATAAAGAATCGAGTTTTAAATATGCATAGGTAGCATGAGCACTCATGAACTGAGTCCCATTTAAAAGAGCCAAACCTTCCTTTGAATCTAATTCTAGAGTAGATTCTCCAAAAAAATCAAAAACGTCTTTAGAAGCTCTCTTAGACCCTTTAAAATTAACTTCACCTTCCCCAATTAGTGTTAAAGACAAATGAGCTAAAGGTGCTAAGTCTCCAGAAGCTCCTAGAGAACCAGATTCAAAAACTACAGGCAAAATATCATTATTGAAAAGAAAAATTAATTTCTCGACTGTTTTTAAATGTACTCCTGAATAGCCCAAAGAAAGCGCATTAATTTTTATTAAAATCATTAATTTAACGATTTTAGAATCTATTTCCTTTCCTGTACCACAGGCGTGTGATCTAACTAAATTGACTTGTAACTGCTTGAGATCTGTTTCTGATATTTTCGTATTGCATAAAGAACCAAATCCTGTATTAATACCATAAAAAACTTGCCCTTTACTATTTAGTTTTCTATCTAAAAAATCTCGGTTTTTATTAATTCTTTCTATGGACTTATTGGATAATTTTAATTTAAGATTTTTAGCAAGAATATTTTTAATATCAGTTAAGGTAAGTTTGTCTGGGGATATAATAAATTCTAATTCCTTCATTTTTGATTATAAAATATCACTTAACAAACACTCTTTTTGCTCCCCTGTATCCATATTTTTTAATTCAACTTTCATTTCTGAAGAAAAATCTTCCTTAATAAAAACAACCATAGGTATTTTATTGGAGTGCGCATATTTAAGTTGTTTTTTCAATTTGATATTATCTGGATAAAGAACACATGGAATATTCTTTGATCTTAAAAAATGCAATAACTTAAGTCCATTAATTGCAGATTCAGACTTATCTACAATCATATATTTGGAAGGCGTATCAAGATTATCAGGAAAAAGATTTAAATCATTCATTAAATCATAGATTCGTTCCGCCCCAAAAGAAACTCCTACACCAGATAGATTTTTTTGACCAAAAACTTCTGTTAAATTATCGTAACGTCCTCCACCTACAATACTTCCCATCGAATTATTATTCAATACCACCTCAAAAATTGAACCTGTATAGTAATCTAGGCCTCTAGCTAAGGAAAGGTTTATTTTAAGATTATTCACCCCCAAAATTTTACAACTTTCTACCACATAGTTTAGTTCTTGTATTCCTTTTTGACCCAATTCGCTGTCCTTTAGTATATTCTCTAACCAATGAAGAATTTCTGTTGGAGAATCTGAAAGATTAAATAGTTCTTCGAATAATTTTGCAATTTTTTGGTTTGGAATATAGTTTTTTAAATCTTGGATAACTTTTTCAGGACCAATTTTATCTACTTTATCAATAATTACTGTGATTTTAGAAAAATATTCCGTTGAATCACAAGACTCTATTAAAGAAGCTAAAATTTTTCTATTGTTAATCATTATTGTGTGATCCCTAAGTTTTAGTTCATTTAGGATTTCTTGAACTAAGGATACCAACTCAATCTCACAAACCAAAGACTCAGAACCAACAATATCTGCATCACATTGATAAAACTCTCGATATCTGCCTTTTTGTGGTCTATCTGCTCTCCAAACCGGTTGGATTTGGTATCTTTTGAATGGAAAAATAATATCGTTTTGATGTTGAACAATATATCTAGCAAATGGTACTGTAAGATCATATCTTAATGCTTCATCGGAAAAATCGTGGTCTTTTATATTTTTAATATTTGATTCTGCTAAAACTTTATCAAACTTTGCACCTCTTTTTAAAACTTTAAAAAGTAATTGATCTCCCTCAGTTCCGTATTTACCAGTTAGTGTAGAAAGTTTCTCCATAGATGGTGTTTCGATTGGAGAAAATCCAAATTTTTCAAACTTTAATTTTACAATATCAAAAATAAAGTTCCTCCTTCTTATTTCAGAAGGTGAAAAATCTCTAGTTCCTTTTGGTATAGAAGGTTTTTGCATGTTTGTAAAAGTATGAAATTATACAAATAAGTTGCAATTAGCTCCGCACAATGCTAGTAATTAAACTTTAATTAATCTTTTTTCTAAGTATTGCTCTATTTCTGAAAATGAAGTTTTAGAAAGAACGATATTTCCATCAGGATCAATTAAAAATTTAGAAGGAATTTCTAAAACACCATATTTATTGGCAATAGAAGAGTTCAAAACTATTTTATGGATTTGAACTACCTGCAATTCCCAATTAAAACCAAACTTATTTACAACCCTTTTCCATTTTTTTTCTTTTTTTTCTAGGGCAACCGAAAGAATTTCCAACTTAGAATTCTTGTCAAAAAATTTGGATTTATATTTCTCGCTAATAGTAACTAATTCAGGAGCATTTCTAATACATGGTCCACACCAAGAACCCCAAAAATACAACAGTACGTAATTTCCTCTAGAATTGGAGAGTGAATAGTTTTCACCATTTACCAGCTGGGTGGTAAATTCGGGAGCTTTCTCTCCTATTTTAGCATTTTCAGAAAATGAAAAAATTAGATATAAAATTGTAAATACAGAAAAAATTACAATAGAAATTCTTAATAATAAATTTCTCTTTTTCATGAGCAAATATTAATTTTTTTGACTTGATATTAATTAAAAATACCTATAATTCCAATCAAAAAAAAACCTCGAATAATCGAGGTTTAATTTTATTAAGCGGAGAGTGAGGGATTCGAACCCCCGGTACACTGCTGCACAATAGTTTTCAAGACTACCGCATTCGACCACTCTGCCAACTCTCCATAAGCTGGGCAAAAATAGAAAAAACATTTTTATAGCAAGTATTATTTGAAAATAAATTATAGAAATTATTATAACTATTTTTGTGTAATGTCTTGGAACGTTTATATAAGGGGATACAAAAATTATCTGCAAATAGAAAAATCACTTTCTAACAATACTGTGGACGCCTATTGCAGAGATATAATAAAACTCAACGACTTTTTTAATAATGAGCAAATAACTAAGAAAATAAATGAACTATCCTACCAAGACTTTCAAAATTATTTATCACATCTTAACAAGCAAAAAATTAATGCACGTTCTCAGTCAAGAGTAATTTCAAGCATAAGATCATTTTTTAAATATTTGCTATTAGAAAAAATTGTAGAAGAAAACCCCTCAGATTTATTAGAAAATCCAAAAACAGGAAAAAAACTTCCTGAGTTTTTGACTATAAATGAAGTAGATGAGTTAGTTCAACAGATTGACCGTTCTAAATCTGATGGAGAAAGAAACTTGGCAATTATTGAAGTCCTCTATGGATGTGGATTAAGAGTGACAGAATTAATTGAACTAAAAATTTCAGAAATATATTGGAAAGAAGGCTTTATAAGAGTAATTGGTAAAGGAAATAAGGAAAGACTCGTGCCGTTAGGTAAAATTGCCTCCAAACATTTAAAAGTTTATCTAAATGAGGTTAGAATTCATCAAAAACTAAACAATGAGTTTATTGATCATGTTTTTTTAAATAAAAATGGAAAAAAACT
>CALKFX010000059.1 GCA_938084875.1 uncultured Flavobacteriales bacterium
AAAAAAAGCGACACTATAATTTTAGATCAACCCTATCTAAATTTATCGAAAGTTATTCTTGAAGAATTAAGTTATGATTTAGAAGAATATGAAATAAAACAAGAAGAAGAATTCAACATAAGAAAATTACGAGCTATTGAAGGAGTAATGGTTACTCAAGGTAAAAAAACTGAAGCTATTTCAGTAGAGTCTTTGGACGCTAATAAAGCTACCAACCAAAGTAGACAAATTTATTCCAAAATACCAGGAATAAATATTTGGGAGAGTGACGGTGCAGGAATTCAGTTGGGATTGGGTGGAAGGGGTTTGAACCCAAGTAGGAATTCTAATTACAATACAAGACAAAATGGATACGATATTAGCGCTGATGCTTTAGGATATCCAGAGAGTTATTATAACCCACCTTCTGAGGCAATTCAAGAAATTCAATTAATAAGAGGCGCTGCTTCTTTACAATTTGGTCCTCAGTTTGGAGGTTTGATAAATTTCAAATTAAAAGAAGGAAACCCAGATAAAAAAATAGAATCTATAATACGACACACGATAGGTTCCTACCAATTGAATAATTCTTTTGTTAGTCTTGGTGGAACCAATAAAAAGTTTAAATACTATGCTTTTATAAATCTCAAATCTGGAGATGATTGGCGAGCAAATTCTAATTTTGATTTAAAAAATGGATATCTACATTTTACCTATTCTCCAAATGAAAAAACAAATCTAAATTTTGATTTTACTAAAATGGATTATCTAGCACAACAACCTGGGGGTCTAACAGACCAACAATTTGAAAAAAATCCAGACACCTCTTTTAGAGAAAGAAATTGGTTTAAAGTAGATTGGAATTTAGCAGCATTTCAATTAGATTACGTGTTTAATTCTAGAACTAGACTAAATTCTAGAACCTTTGGCTTGATTGCATCTAGAGAGTCTTTAGGTTATCTAGATCAAATAAACAGAATTGATCCGCTTCTTGACAGAAATTTGATATCAGGAAATTTTAATAATATAGGTAATGAAACACGCCTAATTCATTTATATGATGTTAATAATTTACCATGGGCATTTTTAATTGGCGCTCGATTATATCGAGGTTTTAGTCAAGGAATTCAAGGAAAGGCAAATAATGGGTATGGCCCAGATTTTTATTTTGTTAATGATCTTAACAATATTTCATCTGATTTTATTGAAAGTAATTATAATTTCCCAAGTTTTAACTTCTCGTTATTTGCCGAACATATTTTCAATATTTCAAATAGATTAAGTATAACTCCGGGAATAAGATATGAGAATATAAATACTTCTGCCAATGGAGCTTATAGAATTAATTACCCAGATTTAGCTGGTAATATCGTATTTGATACTGTTATAAATGTTGATGATCAAAACATTAGAGACTTACTTCTTACTGGAATTGGATTAAATTTTAAATTAACGGAAGAAATTGAAGTTTACTATAACATTTCACAAAATTATAGAAGTGTCAACTTCACAGATATGCAAATAAGGAATCCTAATTTCAGAATTGACCCTGTGCTTAAAGACGAAGTAGGATACAACAGCGATTTAGGAATTAGAGGAAAAATAAAAGACATTCTTTATTTCGATGCATCATTGTTCTATTTATTTTACAATAATAGAATTGGAAATACCATTCAAATTGACAGTAATCTATTTAATACTTACCAGTATAGAACCAATATCTCTGAATCTAGAACATATGGATTTGAATCGGTCTTAGAATGTGATTGGTGGAAAATTTTTTCTAAAAAGAAAAATTATAAATGGACAACATTTTTAAATATTGCATATAATAATGCAGAATACATCAGCTCTGACATATCTGCATTTTTTGGAAAAAAGGTAGAAATGGTTCCACCATTGATATTTAGAACTGGAATGACTATTGGAGGAGACAATCTATCGGTTTCTTACCAATATAGCTACACAAAAGAACATTTTTCAGATGCAACCAATTCCGATTATCAGATAAACGCTGTCGTTGGACTTATTCCCTCCTACTCTGTTATGGACGTATCTTTAAAATACACCTTCAAAAAATTTCAATTAGAAACTGGCATAAATAATTTAACCAATCAATCCTATTTTACAAGACGAGCTGTGGCATATCCTGGACCAGGAATTATACCATCTATGCCTAGGAATTTTTACATTTGCTTACAAATCAAGCTCTAATTTTTGTTTATGAATTTATACGATTTTTCATTTATAATCTCAACTCTATGGGTTGGTCCTTTTTGGATGGCAATGCTCTTAAACCCTAAGAAAGAAAAAACAAAAAAACTTCTTGCCGGTCCATGGTTTTTTATGGGACCAATCATTCTTTGGTTTATAATCATGTGTTACAATCCTCAAGGTTTAATTGATCTTTTCTCTGGCTCATCAAATTCAATGGGGTTTATAGAAGGACTGGGTGCTGGTCTTGCAACAAAGGCTGGAATTACTGCAACTTGGGCCCATATGGTTGCAGGTGATATTTTTGTGACTAGATGGATATGGAAAAAATGTTTAGAAACTAATTCGCCTAACTGGATTACAAGATTATCTATATTTTTTGGAGTAATGCTTATGCCATTGGGACTTGGGATTTTCGCTATTAGCAACTTATTGAAAAAGTGATTTTAAGAACCACAATATTCTTGATAATAAATTTTACAGCTCTAGCATTCGGCAGTCTATTCACTTCGAAAGGAGTTCCATCTGAATGGTATTTAGCCCTTTTAAAAGCACCCTGGACACCTCCAGGATGGGTATTTGGTTTTGCTTGGAGTATAATTATGATTTGTTATGGATTTTATATGGGGATTTTATTTAGTACTAATACTAAAAAAACTACTATAATTATTTTATATGTCTTACAACTCTTGCTAAATATTTCTTGGAACCCTTTCTTTTTTAAATTTCACTATGTAATTTTAGGTCTAATAGTAATAAGCTTGCTTACAACAACTGTAATTTTCAAGCTGTTTTTCTTTTATAAAGCAATTAAATTAAAATCATTTTTAATACTTCCATATATAATTTGGTTAATAATAGCAACTTCTCTAAATGGTTATATATTAATTTATAACTAATTGGTCTTTGATATATTTACTCCTTTGTTAACTTTATGTCAATCAAATATTAAGTTAAAATGAAAAACATAAAATATCTAGTACCTTTTTTATTACTTACCTTATTATTCTCCTGCACAAAAAGTGCTGGCACAGGTGGAAGAGCAACTATTAAAGGAAATATTGTGGTAGACAATATAAATATTCAAGGAAATATTGTAGATAGCTATGGTGCTCAAGACCATGAAGTATATATAATTTATGGACAGCAAAACAATACCCATGATGACGATGTTAATACAAGTTATGATGGATCATTTGAGTTCAAATACTTAAATAAAGGTAATTATGAAATATTTGTATATAGTGATTGTGTAGATTGCCCCAAAGGACAAGATAGCTTAATAACAAAAACTATTACCATATCAGATTCTGAACAAATTATTGAAATGGACACAATAAGAATAGCTAATTTCATTTGATGAAGGCTATTGGTGTTTTTCTATTATTAATTTCTCCTTGTTTTGTTTTTTCTCAGGAAATTAGTCAAGATTTTGGAACTTGGACCAAAATTAAGTCTGATTTTAAAATCAATAAGAAAACATCATTCACCAACAAGACTGAACTTAGAACAATAGATAATTCGTCACAAATATCACAGTTTTATACACAATTTTCATTCAATAAAAAATTGAATAAAAAATTATCTACCAGTTTTGCAATGAGATTAAGATTATTAAATAAAGAGTATTCTTACCTTTTAGCCAATAGGTTTCACAACGATTTAACATTTAGACATAATATTTCTGATTTATATCTTTATTTCAGACTTAGAACACAAATAAACTTTAATCTCAATAGTAGTAATGAATTTTACGAAAGGACTAGACTAAAATTAAAATATAAAATAAATAAAAAAATTGCTTTTTATACCTATCAAGAATTGTACTTCTTATTGAGCCCTTCGGAAAGATATTTCTATGACAAAACTAGATTTGGAATTGGAATTCAATACGAATTTAACAAAAAAACAGATTTAGAAATTAAGTACTTAAAAATAAATGATATTAATGTAGAAAACCCAAGCTCATTAAACGTTTTAGGAGCTACAGTAACAATAAAGTTCTAAGACTTTAATTTAGTTTGATATTTACATCAATTGAATTTCTGGAAATACAACAATTTAGAACTCTTAAATTATTTCATTAATAAATAATTATTTTTATGCTTTTATTTTCTGGCTTAGAATAAGTTTTTAAAGTTCTTATATAATCTTTTTCACCTTTTACATACATAGGAATAAAACTATCTACTCTCTCTGTTAACTTGTTATTGACATGCAACTGACTAGATATCTTATTTAATTGATTCTTCTTGAGTTCTTCCTTATTTTTTAAAGCTTTTAGAAACTTATTCTTTACTTTATCTAAATCACTCATCATCCCTTTTATTGTTCCATTTACAGAAGGTTCAAGAGTTGTTTCTATTCCATTTGCTTTGGCTAATAAATTTTGAGACAGTTTTTCGAGCAATTCATTTTCAATTTTGAAATCAAGAGTTTCGTTATTTGAGCTTAGCACATAATTTTTAATTAAAGTATCTGGTTTTATTGCCAAATCATTGTCACTGAAACCTAAGTTTTTCCATTGTTTGTAGCTCTTTTCAGACATCCAATTAAAATGATCTCTTAAAATAAGAATGGGAAAATTAATATCTACTTGATCAAATGATTTTTTTAACTGAGACCAATAAACCAACTCTGAAGGACCTCCAACGTAAACTAAATTGGGAAGTAATAACTCTTGGTAAAGAGGACGCATTAAAACATTAGGGCTAAATTTTTCTGGGGAGTTATTTAATAGATTCAAAATCTCTTTTAAATTAAGATTCATATCTCCAATTTTGAAAACATTATCTTCAAAAATTATTCGATGTCTTTTTTCATCCTCAAAGAAAAATAAATTAAGGACTCTTGGATTGATTTTAGGTTCATAGCCTAAAGAACGAAGCTTACTATTGGTGTTTTCAACAGAATTATAAATAAACTGGTCTTCTAATTCATTTTTAAAAATGGGAAGAAATAACTTTTTTAACTTTACATCATCTGCATCTATAACAATTAAATTTTCTTTTTCAAAAACCTTAGAAATCCAATATCTAGTAGCATTAGCCCAGTTTTGTTGACTCAAAGATGCTGAGAAAATAGATTCTAAGTTTTTAAATCTAAAATCGTTTTTAAATAAATCTTTTAAAGATTCCAAAATTGGTGTAAATATTTCAGGATTTAATTTACCAACACCCATCCCATCTTCTTTACTTACATAAAGATTTTTATTAAAAATATTTATGGAGCTAATTTCTTGAAAATCGTGGTCTTCAGAAGCCATCCAAAATAGCGGAATAAAATCAAAATCTTTAAACTTCAATTTTAAATTTTCTACTATTGTAAGAACCGAAATAATTTTATGAATAAAGTACTGTGGCCCTCCAAAAACACAAAGTTGATGACCAGTAGTAATGGTAAAAGCACCTTTGTTTTTAATAGCTTTTAGATTTTCTGGTATTTTTAAACCTGTCTTAGAATATTGAGAACTTATAACTTGATATAATAATTCTCTATTTTCAATACTAAGATCTCTTTTCTCAAAAAAATCACGATCTATGTGACTTAAGTCTGTTCCATTATGAAATGAACTCAAATTAGAGTCTTTTTTAAAAAGATCCATTAAAATTGGATTCTTATAAAATGAATTGAAAAGAGGAATCTCTATCATTAAACAAAATTTAGAAGAAATTTAACAATACATTACTATTTCTTTATCCCGAAGCTAAAAAAAATATGAATGAAAATATTAAATTAGAAAATATTATAGGAATATGAAACGTGTTCAATCTTTGAAAAATACTTTGGGACCAGGAATTTTATTTGCCAGTACTGCAATTGGAGTGTCTCATTTGGTTCAAAGCACCAAAGCTGGAGCAATGTTTGGATTTGGACTGTTATGGGCTGTAATAGCAGCTAACGTATTAAAATACCCATTCTTCGAGTTTGGTTCAAGATACGCAAATGCTACAGGTACAAGTATTATTGAAGGATACCAAAAACTTAGCAAATGGGCATTATGGATCTATTTTATAATAACTATTTTCTCCATGTTTTTTGTATGTGCTGCAGTAGGAAAAGTGACAACAGGATTTTTGGAGAATTTATTTCATTTAGATAAAATAGGTCTTAATAGTAGCGCTTCGAGTATTTTAGTTTTTGTTATTTGCGGAAGTATTTTGATTATCGGAAAATTTAAAATGCTAGATAAACTGATTAAATTAATAGGGATAGTTCTTCTACTATCTACTCTTACTGCCTTTGTGCTTTGTCTTTTTCATGGACCTATTAATAAAAGTATAAATTTAATAAGTGAACAATCCATAAGTAGAGATGCTTGGTTTTTTTTAATTCCTTTAATGGGTTGGATGCCAACTGCTGTTGATTTGAGTTCATGGAATAGCTTATGGACCGTAGAAAAAATTAAAAGTTCTAACTACCATCCTGCATTAAGAGAAACACTTTTTGAATTTAATTTTGGTTATATAATTTCGGGTATTCTTTCTATTTGTTTTGTTACTCTTGGGGCATTTTTAATATATGGAACTTCTGAAATAATTGAAAAGTCTAGTGACTTGTTTGCCCATCAAATAGTAAATCTATACACAAAGATATTTGGAGGTTGGAGTTATTTAATTATTGCTTCTAGTACTTTTTCAATCATGTTTGGAACCTGTATTGCTGTATTTGATGGATACGGTAGAGTACTTAATAAAACAACAGATCTTCTTTTCCCAAATCACAGAAAAGCAAAAAATAAATATAGTATATGTATTCTAATATTAATTATTGGAACTTTCTTGATAACCTATCAATTTGACAAATCTGGTGATTTTGGAATTCTAGTAAATTTTGCAACCTCCATCTCTTTTCTAATTGCCCCTATAATTGCAATTTTTAATTATTTAGTAGTAAATAGATATTTAGATAATAAATTTGTTCCTCCCAAATGGTTAAACTATTTATCTATAATTGGAGTTTTATATTTAATCCTATTTTCAATTTTGTACCTTTTTAAAAATTATCTGTTTACATGAAATATTTATTTAACTGTTTTTTACTCACAGTAATTTCATTCTCTAGCATATTTGCACAAAAATTAACTACATCTTCCACTTATCTAAAACGTACAGTTAATTTGAAAAAAAATATAGACCATTGGAAAGCAAGTGTTCAATCCATGCAAATGACAAGTCCTGGAGGTAGCTCTTACAACGATTTTTTAATAACCCAAAAAAAAATTCAAACCCAAAAATATCCTAGAAAAAAAATATTAAAATCTTTTAGAAAATCTCCAAGTATTCCAATTTTTAATATTGAAAATGGATTTGAGGGGAATTTGTACAATAATAAAGTTCCCAATGACAATACCTTGGCTATTTCCAACGATGGGATTATTCTAGCTGGGATTAACTCTTCGTATATAATTTACGATACAAATAATGACTCCTTACTTTTAAGTAGTACCTTGAATTCAATGACTTTAGATTTTTTGAATTTAAGATTTGTTAAAAAATACGATCCAAAGTTTATTTATGACCACAAAGAAGATAGATTTATCGTAGTATTTCTTGTTGGAAATAAACCACTTAATAGTCATGTTTGTGTAGCTTTCTCCAGTTCTAATAATCCAATGGACGATTGGAATGTATATATGTTAGAAGGCGATGCTTTATCCACTGGACATTGGACAGACTATCCTGCTATTTCAATTACCGAAGATGATCTATTTATAACAGGAAATTTATTGTTAGATGGAGTTAGTTGGCAACTTGGTTTTAACCAATCTATTATTTGGCAAATTGATAAGGAAAATGGATATTCAGGAGCTGATTCTCTTTCCTTCAACCTGTGGTCTGATATAAAAGATGATTCAATAAATATAAGAAATATTCACCCAGTAAGGGGTGCAAGAGAACTGCAAGATAAAAATCAATATTTATTAAGTAATAAAAACTTTTCTTTAGAGAGTGATAGTTTGTACCTAATTAAAATTGAGAATAGCCAAAAATCTTTAAACTCTGAATTAACTATTCAAAGAATTACTTTAGATGACCATTACTTTTTAAGTCCCAATGGAAAACAATACAATGGAAAGGAATTGGCTACTAATGATTCTAGAGTTTTAGGTGGGATTATTGATAAAGAGTGGATTCAATTTGTGCAACACTCTATGGATACAAATTATGGAACAGCTGGGATTTATCATGGAATTATTTACAATTACGATACTAACCCTTATGTAGAATCAAAAATTATTTCAGATTCAATTATAGATTTTGGATATCCAAATATTGCCTCTACAGCAATAAATCCTAACGAAAAAGAATGCGTAATAGGCTTTAATTATACCTCTATTAGCGATACCAATGGTGTATCGTGTGTCTATATGAACAATGATGAAATCTACAGCAACTTTACCAAGCTTCATAGAGGAAATAGAGCGATTGACAGACTTAATGGAAATATAGACAGATGGGGCGACTATAGTGGAATTCAAAGAAAATACGATGATCCATGCAGGACTTGGATTTCTGGTATGTTTGGAAAAATTGGTAGCAATGGTAGCTGGATAAGTAGTGTTTCTACTTCAGATACATGTAGAGAACCACTCCCACATTTATTTTTAGAACCAGCATTTAATGAAGGAGTTTTATTTCCAAATCCAAGCAAAGACTTTGTTAATTATGATTTTACTATTGAAGAAAATTTAGATTTAAAAATCTCTATTTTTAGTATAGAAGGTAAATTAGTGACTGTGCTTTATAATGATTTAGTAAATAGTGGACCTAATAGACTTAGTTTTGATATTACCAAACTTAGAGTTGGTAGCTATCTGTTAATAATAGAAAATAATGACAATAGATTATTCACAAAAAAACTAATTAAAAACTAAATTAATTGGTCTCTGTGTCCCAAATGAATTGGCTAATTACCCCTCCATTTTTGAAATAACTCACACCATATTTTGATTTCACTTTTTTATATTCAGAACCTTTATTTCCACTCACCACAATTCTAACGATAGTTAGCTCTGTAACATTTCCGTTAGAATCCTTTCGCTCGTAGATTTTCTCGGTAATTCCCTGAGGAAACTGTTGTGCTAACTTTTGAGTATTAATGGAAGAAGCTTTTTTAACCGAAATTCCCTTAGAATCTTCAAGAAATTGAGCTGTTAAATAATCTGAATTAAGGTCAGATTTATTGAATTGACCTTGAGATGCGAGATAGCTATCGGAATATATTTCTAGATTGAAAGTGTTTGAAACTCTTCCATCTTCACGGTTCTCACCATCTAAAGCTAACTCGTCTTGATACATCTCATTAATAAAATGAATATTGTAAACTTTATCAGTACTAACATCTCCCCATATCAAAACCTTAGAAAGTTCTTTATCTAAATAATGATCTAAATCAAGGGAATTGGTATTTCTAAGCTCGTCTGCTATCAAAGAAAAATCATTTAGCTTGGAAATAATTGTTTGAGAATTTTCAAAATTACTGTAAGTATTATTAATACTTTTAATATTGATAGATGAATTTTTATTGAAAAAATCATTTTCATAATATCCAAAAGATGGAATAGTTTTAGCTTGTCTTGTCTCATCTAAGTTGGTTGTATTGTTATTAAAAAGACCTAGCATATTTTCAGTAAAAACATGAAAGTTATATGTAGAATTTTCAGAATGCCCCTCCTCTTCTTCACTTATAATTGAAAGATCTTCTTTATAAGTATCAATTTTATCAATTAAAAGATCTCTATTATTTGTTCTAGCAATATTTTCAATTTCAAAGTCTGTAAATAACAATTCGTTTTGTATAGAATTTGAGTAGGTAGTTGAAATTCCTCTATTCATCCATTCCAAATCATTAACAGACTTATTATCATAAAATTTATCAACAACCAAATCATTTTTAGCAATTATTTCAGATCTGAAAACTTCTTTATTTTCAAGTAATTGATTTTGTGTTTCGATTTTGTTAAAATTCCTTGTAGTATTTTCCAAAGAAAACAAATAAATCTCACCCATATTGGACATATTCATTTCCTTGTAGTCTACAACTTTGGGAATATTGTTCCATCTAGAATCATTACTATTTTCAAAACTTTTCTGGATATTTTTATAAAAAATACTTATTTGATCGTTTTGAAGACTTGTTTTTAATTCTTGTTTAGACCTGTTTTTAACTGAAAATTGTTCTGCAACACTTTTTTTGAAGTCAGTATTTTCTCCCAATTTTTCGAAATCGTCTGATTTTTCAGAACCCATCATTCTATCTATCTGTTCCTCATTATATTTTCCAGAGACTTCTTTTCCATACATTAAACTATAACTATTTAAAATGGATTGGTTACTAGATAATCCATTGGAAGCATCTTGGTCCATAAGTTTGTTAATTTCAGCTACTTTTCCAATATGTTCTTTCCCATCAGGATTCACCTTAGAAGCGTTCTGAAAGGATTCAATTGCAAGAGAATAACTCTTAGAAGAAATATATCTTTTGCCTTGCTTAATTAAAGAATTATATTGATTAATTTTCTCCATATTATTAAGAGCATTTATTTTGGCCTCTGAAACTTGTTTTATCTTTTCTTTTGGTTCAGTTTCATCTGGTAAAACAGACCATGCTTTCCTATAATATATTATAGACTTATCATAATTCTTATCACTAAAAAAAATTTCCGCTTTGGCTATAAAATCATCGTATTTTTTCTTAGACTTATTACTAAATTGATCTACCATTAATTTTTCTATTTCTACTATTTTCAAATTAGGAATAGGGTCGTTGGGCAAAATTTTACTGGCTTGTAAATAAAATTCTTTTGCTTTACTTAACATATTATTGGCTTTAGCATCCTCCGCTTTAAGGATTAAAGCATCGAACTTGTTTTGGAGGGCAATATTTCTCTTTTCAGCATTTTCTATATTAGAAAGCTCTGATAACAATTGGTTTATTTCAACAATTTTTTGATTAGGATAATCATTGTTGTAATCAATTTCTCTAGCTTTTTTGTATAAATCTCTTGCTTCTACATACTTTTTATTATTGAAATTTTCGTCTGCAATTTTAATTACATTATCATATTCCGTTTTGGTTTGGTTTTCGCTCTGTTTGATTAAAGCTTTTTCAATGATTGCAATTTGTTCATCTGGATATTTATTTTGAGGAAGAATTAATTTGGCTTTTTGATAAGCTAATTTTGCTTCTAAATATTTGTTTTCGTCTCTCAATGCATCGGCTCTAGAAATTATATTTTGATAGTTCTTTTCTACTTCTTCTTTGGACTGAATCTCTTCTAATTTCAATTTAATTTCAGAAAGTTTCTTTTTTGGATAGTATTCGTTGCCAAATAAATTTAGAGCCTCTTGGTATTTGGATTGAGATTCAATAAAATTATTTTCTGTAAAAAGTTGATCGGCATTTTTAATCAATTCTTCATATTGACTTCTTTTAGATGCTTTTTGGTCACTTAAAGATTTTAAATCATTTAATTTTAAATTAATTTCTTCAATTCTTTGATTAGGATACTCTTTGTTGTAAATATTTTTAGCAGATATATAATGATTTAAAGCATCTTCATAACTCTCTGAGCTAAATTCCTTATCAGCTTGGCTAATTAATGTTTGGTATTCATTGTCTTTAGATTCTTTTTCAATTATTAATCTTTTAATCTCTCTGATTTTTTGGATTGGATAAGATTCATTAGGAGATATTTCATTTGCTTCATCGTATTTTTGTATAGCTTCATCGTACGAAGAGTCTAACAACAATTCATCAGCAGACTTAATCAAATCTTGATACTGACTTTGGATATTTGAATTTGCTTGTTCAGATATCTTAATTTTAATTAAATCAATTTGTTGTTTTGAATAAGTATCCAAGGTTTTAATTTTATTAGCCATCTTGTACTTATTTATTGCCTCTTCCCATTTCTCATTGTCTCTTAATTTATCTGCTTGGGTAATTAATTCTTTAAAAGAACTATCCGATTGATTTAATTTCTGCTTTTGATCTATCAAAAAGTTTAAATGTTTCAACTTTTGATCTACTGTTGAGTTCTTTGGGAAAAGCTCTTTTGCCTCAAAATATTTGGATTTTGATACATCAAAGTCTTCAGTTTTCAAGGAATTATCACCCTGACTAATTAGTGAGTTAAATTTTTCTAGTTTCTCTTTTGATTCTGCCAACAAAGCTTCTTGCTCATTAATTTTTTGTTCAATTATTTCTAATTGTTTTTTGGGATATTCTTGACTTTCATCTACTGACAATGCATTATTATAAAACTGTTTGGAAAGCTTCCAATTTTGACTTTTAAAACTAGCATCTGCATTTTTAATAAAATCTGAATATTTCTTTTGAGATTCCTTTTGTTGATTGGCAATGTGGGTGATTTTTATATTTATTTCATTAATTTTTTGATCTGGATAGCTTTCATCTTCTTTAATCTTTTTTGCAGACTGATAACTTATTAAGGCTTCCTCAAATTTAGCTTCGTTAAATAGTCCATCTGCTTTAAGTATTTCTGCTTTATAAGCCTTATTAGCCTCTTCCATTTTGCTTTTAGCATCAGCTATCTCCTTTAGCTTTTCTTCTATAAAAGTAATTTTATTTAGTGGATATTTTTCGTCGCTTTTAAGATCAAGAGCTTGTTGGTAGGTAGCTTTGGCCAATTGATATTCTAAATTCTTTAACTGATTATCTGCAGTTTTTAAAATATTTTCATATTTACGGTCATTTTCAGAACTTGCAATTTGATCTTTAATACCTCGTTCAGCAACTTTAATTTGTTCTGATGGGTGAGATTCATTGGGTTTTATTTTTAATGCCTTTTTGTAATTAATAATTGATTCGTTAAAAGATTTCTCTAACAATTGAGCATCTGCTTTAGCAATTAAATTATTGAATTCCTCATCGTTCTCTTTTTCATTTGCCAATATTTTATTTATATCATTTATTTTATCCTTTGGAGTTCTATCACTAGGATTAATTGTTGAAGATT
>CALKFX010000060.1 GCA_938084875.1 uncultured Flavobacteriales bacterium
TGCAGTATGTGTATATCCAAACATGGTAAAAACTGCTTCAAATTTCCTAAAAGATTCAGAGGTAAAAGTGGCAAGTGTTGCAACTGCATTTCCTAGTGGGAATTCTTCTTTAGAGGTTAAAGTCCAAGAAACGAAAGAAGCTGTTTTAAACGGAGCTGACGAGATAGATATGGTTATTAGCAGAGGAAAATTTCATTCTGGTGAGTATAATTATGTTTTTGATGAGATAGCAACGATTCAAGAGAATTGTGGTGATAAAGTTAGATTAAAGGTGATTTTAGAGACAGGAGAGTTAGGAGATTATGACCATATTAGGTTGGCAAGTGAAATTGCAATTAAAGCAGGTGCAGATTTCATAAAAACTTCCACTGGAAAAATTAAACCTGCTGCAACACTTCCTATTACACTGGTAATGTTAGAAGCAATTAAAGACCATTATTACAATACTGGTAAAATGGTTGGAATGAAACCGGCAGGAGGGATTTCTAACTCTAAACTTGCCCTTCAATACCTAATAATGGTAAAAGAAACTTTAGGTAATTTGTGGTTGGATAAACATTGGTTTAGATTTGGTGCAAGTAGTTTGGCAAATGATGTTTTGATGCAGATTTTAAAACAAAAAACAGGGTTTTATCAGTCCAATAATTATTTTTCAAAAGATTAGTCCATGAGCTCTAAAATTAAGTCATTAAAATACAATGGAAAATGGGATTTTTCACCTTCGATTGAAAGTCTTGAGAACCTTTCTATCCAAAAAGAATACCAACTATTTATTAATGGGAAATTTCAAAAACCGTTGGCAAAAAAATATTTTCCGTCCATTAACCCTACTAATGAACAGCAACTTTCTAGCATTGCTAAAGCTGAGTCTGATGATGTAGATTTGGCAGTTAATTCCGCAAGAGCTGCATTTAATGGTCAATGGAGTGAAATTTCTGCAAAAGAGAGAGCAAAATATATATATAGAATTGCTAGAATTATACAAGAAAAATCCAAAGAATTAGCTATTGTTGAAACATTAGATGGAGGAAAACCAATTCGTGAATCCAGAGATATAGATATTCCACTTGCTGCAGCCCACTTTTTTTATTATGCAGGATGGGCAGATAAACTTAACTATGCCTTCCCTAATAGAACTCCAAAACCTTTGGGAGTTGTAGGACAGATTATTCCATGGAATTTTCCTTTAATGATGGCAGCATGGAAAATTGCTCCAGCCTTAGCAACTGGTAATACAGTAGTTTTAAAACCAGCAGAGTCTACTTCAATTACTGCTCTTTTATTAGCTGAAATTATTAAAGAGGCAGAACTTCCCCCAGGAGTCGTGAATGTCATTACTGGAGATGGATCTACTGGAAATCTAATTGTAAATCATCCCGATGTAAATAAAATTGCATTTACCGGATCTACAGATGTTGGAAAGTCAATTATGAAAAGTATTTCCGGAACAAACAAAAGATCTACAATGGAACTAGGTGGCAAAGCCGCAAATATTATTTTTGAAGACGCACCACTAGACCAGGCCGTAGAAGGGGTAATAAATGGAATATATTTTAACCAAGGGCATGTTTGTTGCGCTGGATCAAGATTGTTTATTCAAGAATCTGTATATGATGTAGTAATAAGAAAATTGAAAGATAGAATGCAGTCTTTAGTGGTAGGCAATCCACTTGATAAAAACACAGATATTGGAGCTGTTAATTCAAAGCAACAGTTAGCTACTATCCATAAATATATTGATATTGGAGTAAAAGAGGGAGCCGATATTTATCAGTTAAATTGTGAACTTCCAAAGAGCGGATATTGGTGTCCACCTACATTATTTACCAATGTTTCCCAATCTCATAGTATTGCTAAAGAAGAAATTTTTGGACCAGTTTTAGCTATTCAAACTTTTAGAACTACTCAAGAAGTAATTGATAAAGCAAATAATACTCCCTATGGATTGTCAGCAGGAGTTTGGACAGAAAAGGGTTCAAAGGCTTTTAACTTAGCCGCCAAACTTAAAGCGGGTGTCATATGGGCGAACACTTACAATAAATTTGATCCAACTTCTCCTTTTGGGGGCTACAAAGAAAGTGGTCACGGAAGAGAGGGTGGGTTACATGGTCTTAGTCCTTATTTAAATTTAGAATAATGTCAAAAAGAATTAAAGTTTTAAAAACCTACAAGATTTTTATTGATGGAAAGTTCCCAAGAACTGAGTCAGGAAGGTATTATCAATTAAAAAAAGATAATATACCTATTGCAAATGTCTGTTTGTCATCTAGAAAAGATTTAAGAAATGCAGTTTTATCTGCAAGAAATGCATTTGAAAGTTGGTCTAGTAAGTCGGCCTATAACAGGAGCCAAATTTTATACAGAATTGCAGAAATGATGGAGGGCAATAAAAACCAATTTATCGAAGAGTTAATTCTTCAAGGAGAAGACTCTAATAAAGCAATTTTAGAAATAGATCAGAGCATTGATAGGATTATTTATTTTGCTGGATGGCCAGATAAAATCAATCCAATTTTTGGTTCCGTTAATCCAGTAGCATCTTCCCATTTTAATTTTACTATTTTAGAACCAATGGGTGTAGTAGGAATAGTTGCTCCAGAAAAAATCTCTTTATTGGGATTAGTATCTTCCATAATTCCAATTATTCTTTCTGGAAATACTTGCGTTGCAATAGCTTCTGAAAAACTACCATTATGCGCAATTTCTTTAGCCGAAGTAATTTCTAATTCTGATGTACCTAACGGAGTAGTTAATATTATAACTGGTCTTAAAGACGAACTTGCGCCACATTTGGCCCAACACATGGGTGTAAATGCACTTGGAATAAATATAAACAAAAAGGTATTAAAAAATCAAATGTTTTTTCAAGCGTCTAATAACTTAAAAAGAGTAGTGGATTTATCAAAATTCAAAATAGAAGATAGTAGTTTTGAATCTCCCTATATTGTCAAAAAATTTATGGAAGCAAAAACAACTTGGCACCCAATAGAAAAAGATTTTACTTCCACCAATAATTATTAAAATGAAAAGTAGTAAAAAAAGACATCTAGCCAAAACATTTACATGGAGACTTACTGCAACCCTTACCACCATGGTTATTGCTTGGATGGTAAGTGGTGATCCATTAACAGGTTTAACCGTTGGAGGAATTGAATTTTTTGTTAAAATGCCAATTTATTATTTTCATGAGAGAATTTGGTACAAATCTAATTTTGGATTAAATGGACGAAGCAAAAGAGAGTAATTGGTTAAA
>CALKFX010000061.1 GCA_938084875.1 uncultured Flavobacteriales bacterium
CTAATAATGGCCGAAAATTTATTGTTAAAATGGGGATTAAAACCATTGCGTTCCAACAATATTTTAGCCGAGGCTGGTGTTTTTGCGGGGAACAAAGAAAAAAGGACATTAGATTTACAATGGGCTATAGATCATCCTACAGCAAAGGCCATATGGTGTTTTAGGGGAGGGTATGGTTCTATTCAACTTTTTGAAGGATTAAATCCAGCTTCTTTTTTACAAAACCCTAAATGGATAATAGGTTTTTCAGATATTACCAATATTCACTGTTTCTCCAATATTATTTTAAATACAGCTTCTATTCATGCTACAATGCCAATAAATATTGGCTTAAATACCCCCCAATCTTTAGAATCTTTAAAGGAATTTTTATTTGAAAAAAAAATAAACTATAATATAAATTCCTCAACTAAAAATATATCTGGTGAGGTTAAGGGTGCTATAGTTGGAGGAAATCTATCTATTTTGTGTGCTAACTTAGGAACCAATTATCAGCCAGATTTTGAAAATAAAATCTTATTTATAGAAGATATAGATGAATATTTTTACAAAATTGACAGAATGCTATGGCAGTTGAAATTTGCCGGTGTATTTCACCAGATAAACGGGCTTATTGTAGGTCATTTCACCAATACTAAAGACAATTTTACTGCATTTGGAATAGATTTAGAGGAAATAGTATTACAAAAACTAAATGAATTCAATTTTCCTGTAGTTTTTAATTTTCCATCAGGACATGAAAATGAAAATTTAACTTTACCATTAGGACTACCACTAAAGCTAAAAGTAAACTCTAGATTTACTTCATTAAAAAGTTAATTAAGTACAATATGAAATATTTAATTTTAACTTTAGTTCTTACAATATTTTTTTCTCAAGCAAACTTTTCACAGGTTAAAAAAGTAGAATTTGAGCTAGAGAAAATACCTTTTAAAATGAGTTTAAATTCTGGTGTTTATAAGTCTAGACTCTCAGGAGCTTCTCAAAGAGAAAATAGTTTTAGAAATTTTTCAATTTTTGCCCAAGTCTACTTTCCTTTTAAAAGATCTTTAGACAAACCTGAAAACTTTAGTCAATCTAACTCGTCTTCCAATTTTTTTGACAGACTATTTACCGCTAGTCCGGTAGCTGTTTTCCATTTGACAGAAAAAGGTGGCAATGCTATGGGAATGGGCCAAGAATTGTCTTTTAAAATTGCACATAAAACATTTTTAAAATCTCAAATAGCAGTAGTTTGGGTTGAATCAAATTCTCAGAAAAACGACGGTCTTCAAAGCGGACTTAATTTTCATCATTTTTGGCATTTTTGTTCTTACATAAATTCTAATACCTATCTTTCAATTGGATACAACCATATTTCAAACGGCAAAATATTTTCTAAAGAAGTAGGATGTTTATTTGATATGATGGTAGTAGGAATAACACATTCTTTCTCCAAATAAACTATAATTTAAAACAATAATAGGATGCATATATTAAGATTATTTGTTCTTTCATTTTTTTTCAACTTACTGCTTTTTTCTTTCTCTGCTCAACAATTAAGCGGGTCTGAAATATACCATCAAATAAAAAAATTAAATGTCCTAGGAAATGTTCTTTACCTAGCAGCTCATCCAGACGACGAAAACACAAGGTTTATTAGTTATTGTGCAAACGAAAAGCTTTTAAACACAGGTTATTTGTCTCTTACAAGAGGAGATGGAGGGCAAAACTTAATTGGAACAGAGATAAGGGAAGAATTAGGAATTATAAGAACTCAAGAATTATTATCTGCAAGAAGGGTAGATGGAGGACAACAATTTTTCACTAGAGCCAATGATTTTGGATATTCTAAAACACCAGAAGAGACGTTGAAAATATGGGATAAAGAAAAGATTCTTTCTGATGTGGTTTGGGTAATAAGAAATTTTCGTCCAGACTTGATAGTTTGTCGTTTTCCTATTGACGGAAAAGGAGGCCATGGCCACCATACTTCTTCTGCACTTTTAGCTATGGAAGCTTTTGATTTAGCAGCAGACTCCTTAGCCTTTAAAGAGCAATTAAAGCATGTCAGTATTTGGCAATCCAAAAGAGTTGTGGTAAATACTGGTAGATGGTGGAATAGTGATATTTCCGATAATGATCCTGGAGTTGTTTCCTTAAATATTGGAGGATATAACGATTTGTTAGGAGCTTCCTATAATGAATTGGCTGCTTTAAGTAGGTCCATGCATAAGACTCAAGGCTTTGGAAGCACTGGTAATCGAGGAGAATTTCTAGAGTTTTTTGAATATTTAAAAGGAGATACTGCAAGCAATGAACTTTTTGAATCATTGGATTTTTCTTGGGGCAGGACTTCAAAAAGTGTACCAATACAATCCTTGATTAGTGATATCATTAGAAATTTTTCTATAAGCTCCCCTTCACAGTCAATACCAAGACTTTTAAAGTTAAGGACTGCTATCTCAAAACTAGAAGATGAATATTGGAAGGAAATTAAAATGAAAGAAGTAGAGGATTTAATATTACAATGTTCAGGTCTATATATAGAAATGACCACCTTGTCTTCTAAAAAATCAAACAAAGATTCAGTATCCTTTAATTTAGAAATTATCAATAGATCTAATATTAAAATGAAATTGAAATCAATTTCTTGTAAGGAATTTAATTTTTATAAAAAACTTTCAAAATCATTAAAGGAAAATCAAAAAAACGTACTAAAAAATAAAGCCATTGTCCCCGCAAAATTGCCAATTAGCCAGCCATATTGGTTAGAAAAGCCATCTTTTTTTGGGGCTTATAATGTCGATTCACTACAGCTAATAGGTAAAGCTGAAAATAATCCCTC